>NZ_JAVRHI010000215.1:0-46855 GCF_034105845.1 Streptomyces sp. CRN 30
GCCGCCGGCAGGGCGGCGGCCGGGCGCTGCCACCCGCGGGAGCCGCGGGCCCGCAGCCATGCCGTGGTCTCCTCGGGCGGCATCGCGGCGGCCACGAGCCAGCCCTGGACCGCGTCGCAGCCGAGGTCGCGCAGGCGCTCCCAGGTCTCGTCGTCCTCGACGCCCTCGGCGACCACCAGCAGCCCCAGGGAGTGCGCGAGGTCGACGGTGCAGCGGACGATCTCCGCGTCCTCGTTGTCGATGGCCAGCCGGGCCACGAACGAGCGGTCGATCTTGAGCTCGCTCACCGGGAGCCGCCGCAGGTGCACCAGGGAGGAGTAGCCCGTGCCGAAGTCGTCCAGGGACATCTTCACGCCGTGCCCGGTCAGGCCGGCCAGGGTGTCCGCGGCCCGCTGCGGGTCCTCCAGGAGGACGTGCTCGGTGATCTCCAGCTGCAGCGAGCCCGCCGGGACGCCGTGCCGGGCGAGCCGTCCGGCGACCGCGCCCGCGAAGCCGGGGGTGTGCACGTCGCGCGGCGAGACGTTCACCGCGACGGGGACGTGCAGCCCCTGGGCGCGCCACTTGGCGACCTGGCCGAGGGCCGTCTCCAGCACGTACTCCGTCAGGTGCGGCATCAGCCCGGAGGACTCGGCTATCGCTATGAACTCGTCCGGCGGCACCCTGCCCCGCTCCGGGTGCACCCACCGCACCAGCGCCTCAAGGCCGGCCACCTGCCCGTCGAAGCGGACCTTGGGCTGGTAGTGGAGCTCCACCTCGTGCGCGTCGAGGGCGCGCCTGAGGTCACCCAGCAGTCCGAGGCGGTCCGGGGTGTTCGAGTCGCGCTTGGACTCGTACACCTCCACCCCGGTGCGGTCGCGCTTGGCCTGGTACATCGCCACGTCGGCCCGGCGCAGCAGCCCCTCCGCGTCGAGCGCGTGGTCGGGGAAGACGGCGAGTCCGGCGCTGGCCTCCATGACGAGGGTGAGCCCGTCGAGGTCGAGCGGTGAGCCGAGCGCGGAGACGAGGTTGCGGGCGACCCGGCTGGCGGACGTGGTGGAGTCGGCGACCGGCAGCAGCACGGCGAACTCGTCGCCGCCCAGCCGCGCGGCCTCCGCCCCGCGCGGCAGCGCCACCCGCAGCCGGTCGGCGATCTGGAGCAGCAGCCGGTCGCCCGCGAGGTGCCCGAGGGTGTCGTTGACGGAGCGGAAACGGTCCATGTCGATCAGCATCAGGGCCGACCGCGCACCGATCCGCTCCGCGTTGTCGAGCGCCGTCCAGGTGCGCTCCAGCAGCCACTGCCGGTTGGGCAGCCCGGTGAGCGGGTCGCGCAGCTGCTCCTCGGCGCGGACGCGGGCGAAGTGCAGCGTGGAGTCGAGCGCGAAGAGGGGGATGGCGAACAGCGGCAGCAGGATGGGCTGCGCCACGGCCACCACGCAGACGAGCGGTGCGATGCCGAGCAGCGCGGCCGCCACGATCCCCTGCCGGACCAGCGCCGTGCGGGCGATGGTGGGCACCCCGCCGCCGCGCGGGGCGTGCAGGTACCAGAGCAGTCCGCGGGTGACCAGCAGGTAGGCGGCGGCGACCAGCACCACCTGGGGCGCCGCGTAGAGGTTCCAGGTCTCGGGGTTCCAGGGCGACTCGACGGAGGGGACGCGGCCGAAGGCGCCGAGCACCAGGGCCCCGGCGCCGATGCCGAGGATGTCCACCGCGCCGTGCAGCACGCCCTGCCGCCAGTGGCCCCGGCGGGCGACGCCGACCAGGACGACGACGGTGAGGCTGACCATGCCGGCCGGCACCCAGCCGTACAGCAGCAGGACGGCGAGGACCAGGGCGGCGCCGGAACCGGTGCCGCCCCACCAGCGGGAGCGGCCCAGGGCGACGAGGTGGCCGACGATGACACCGGCCAGCACGGCCAGCGCCCAGCCGGCCGTACCGGACGGGAAAAGGGCGTGCTGGCCGCTGAACGCGCGGTAGAAGCCGGCGCCCAGCACCGCGCCCGCCACCCCGACGACGGCGGCGGGCAACACGGGCCAGGTCAGGTGCCGTTCGGTGTCCTCGGTGTCACGGTCCACCAGGCGGCCATGAGCGGGGTCGTGGCCCGTGAGCCCGCCGCGCACGTCCGCGGCCGCCCGCCCCGACGGCCGCCCTGCCCCTGCCCGTCGGCTGCTCAGCCATGCTCCGGACAGCCGGCGCAGGCGCAGCCGCGGGTCCGGGGCGGCGCTCTCGGTCGGTTCCATTCCCGTCCCTCTCACAGCCGGCGGTGCCCACGCAGCGCGGCCCGTTGCTCCCGACAGACCTTCAACGGCACCGCGTCTGAAAACCCACCACGCGTCTGGGCACGGCAGGCGCACACCTCAACAGTAGGCCGCAGAAGGCTTCCACGGGCAGCGGTCGCCGACGGTTGCCCGAATGCGACCCGGCCACCCGTATGCATCTGGTATGCGCCGATCGGGTGGCCTTCAACCGCTACTCCTCGGTCGGAAGTGCGACTTCCGCGGCCGCTTCCGGCCCCTCCTCGAGCAGGACGGCGAAGCCCTCCTCGTTCAGCACGGGCACCTTGAGCTGCATGGCCTTGTCATATTTCGATCCCGGATTGTCACCCACAACGACGAAGGAAGTCCTCTTGGAAACGGAACCAGTCACTTTCGCGCCGCGGCTCTGCAGGGCTTCCTTCGCCCCGTCCCGTGTGTGGTGTTCCAGCGTGCCGGTGACCACGACGGTGAGTCCTTCGAGCGGACGGGGCCCCTCGTCCTCGCCGGAGCCCTCGTCCTCCATGCGGACCCCGGCCGCCTTCCACTTGCGCAGGATCTCCTGGTGCCACTCCTCCGCGAACCACTCCTTGAGCGCCCGGGCGACGATCGCGCCCACGCCGTCGACGGCGGTGAGCTCCTCCTCCGTGGCCTGCTGGATGCGGTCCACGGAACGGAACTCGCGGGCCAGCGCCTCGGCCGCGACCGGACCGACGTGCCGGATCGACAGCCCTGTCAGGATCCGGGCCAGCGGGCGGTCCTTCGCGGCCGCGATGTTCTCCAGCATCGCGAGGGCGTTCTTCCGCGGCTCGCCCTGCTGGTTGGCGAAGACCGTGGCGATCTTCTCCTCGCCCGTCTCCGGGTTCCGCTTGGGCAGTCCGCTGTCCTGGTCGAGGACGTACGCCTTGATGGGGAGCAGCTGCTCGACGGTGAGGTCGAAGAGGTCGCCCTCGTCCAGGAGCGGCGGCTCGGCCGGCTCCAGCGGCTTGGTGAGCGCCGCGGCGGCCACGTACCCGAACTGCTCGATGTCCAGGGACTTGCGCCCGGCGAGGTAGAACAGCCGCTCGCGCAACTGGGCGGGGCAGCTGCGGGCGTTGGGGCAGCGCAGGTCGACGTCGCCCTCCTTCATGGGCCTGAGCGGCGTGCCGCACTCGGGGCACTCCGACGGCATCACGAACTCCCGCTCGCTGCCGTCGCGCAGGTCGGCGACCGGGCCGAGGATCTCCGGGATGACGTCCCCGGCCTTGCGCAGCACCACCGTGTCGCCGATGAGGACGCCCTTGGCCTTGACCACGTCCTGGTTGTGCAGCGTGGCGAACTCGACCTCGGAGCCCGCCACCGTGACCGGCTCGACCTGCGCGTACGGCGTGACGCGGCCGGTGCGGCCGACACCGACGCGGATGTTGACCAGCCTGGTGTTGACCTCCTCCGGCGCGTACTTGTAGGCGATGGCCCAGCGCGGGGCGCGCGAGGTGGAGCCGAGGCGGCCCTGGAGGGGGATCTCGTCGAGCTTGATGACGGCGCCGTCGATCTCGTGCTCCACGGAGTGGCGGTGCTCGCCGAAGTACGCGATGAACTCCCGGACGCCGTCGAGGCCGTCCACCACCCGGTTGTGCCGGGCGGTCGGCAGGCCCCAGGAGCGCAGCATGTCGTACGCCTCGGAGAGGCGGGTGAGGCCGGTGAAGCCCTCCAGGGCGCCGATGCCGTGGACCACCATGTGCAGGGGTCGGGTGGCGGTGACGCGGGGGTCCTTCTGCCGCAGTGAACCGGCCGCCGCGTTGCGCGGGTTGGCGAAGGGCTTGTCACCGGCCTCCACCAGGCGGGCGTTCAGCTCCTCGAACTTCTCCATCGGGAAGTAGACCTCACCGCGGATCTCCACGAGGTCGGGGACCCGGTCCCCCTTGAGACGGTCCGGGATCTCCGCGATGGTGCGGACGTTGGGCGTGATGTCCTCGCCGGTGCGGCCGTCGCCGCGGGTCGCCGCGCGCGTGAGGCGGCCCTTCTCGTAGGTGAGGTTCACGGCGAGGCCGTCGACCTTGGGCTCGCACAGGAAGTGGTACGTCTGGGAGCCCAGCTCCCTGGCGATGCGGTCGGCCCAGGCGGCCAGGTCCTCGTCGTTGAACGTGTTGTCCAGGGACAGCATGCGCTCGCGGTGCTGGACCGCGGTGAACTCCGTCTCGTACGACCCGGCGACCTTCTGGGTCGGCGAGTCGGGCGTGCGCAGCTCCGGGTACTCCTGCTCCAGCTCCTCCAGGGAGCGCAGGAGGCCGTCGAAGTCCGCGTCGCTGATGACGGGTGCGTCCTTCACGTAGTACCGGAAGCGGTGCTCCTCGACCTGCTCGGAGAGCTGTGCGTGCCGCTGCCGTGCCTCGGCGGGTACCGCTGTGGACTCCGCTTGCTTGTCGCCGGCCACCGTGTCGTCCTCCCGTTACTCTGGGTTGTCCGCGAGGGATCTCGCCGCCCGGACGCAGTGGGCGAGCGCCCGGCGCGCGTACTCGGGGGAGGCTCCCGCGAGTCCGCACGACGGAGTGACCGTGACCGCGTCCGCGAGAAGCCCCGGAGACAGCCCCAGCCTGCGCCACAGCGTCCTGACCCCCATGACGCTACCCGCAGGGTCCGACAACGGGCCGTCGGTGCCCGGCACGACACCGGCGAGGAGCCGGGTGCCGCTCTCCACCGCCTCCCCGATCACCTCGTCGTCACGCTCGGTGAGCAGGGAGAAGTCGAAGGAGATCGCACTCGCGCCCGCCCGGCGCAGCAGCGCGAACGGGACGTCCGGTGCGCACGAGTGGACCACGACGGGGCCGCCACCGTGCACCCCCACGACGTCCCGGAGGGCGGCCTCGACGACCTGCCGGTCCACGGCGCGGTGCGTGCGGTAGCCGCTGGCGGTCCGCACCTGTCCGCGCAGGACGGCGGTGAGGGAGGGCTCGTCGAGCTGGAGGACGACCTGCGCGCCGGGGACGCGCCGCCGCACCTCGGCGAGGTGCAGGCGCAGCCCCTCGGCGAGCGAGGCGGCGAGGTCCCGGCAGGCGCCCGGGTCGGACAGGACGGCCTCGCCGTTGCGCAGCTCCAGGGCCGCGGCGAGGGTCCAGGGTCCGACGGCCTGCACCTTCAGCGGCCCCTCGTACCCCTGCGTGAACTCCTCCAGCGCGTCGAGGTCCTCGCCGAGCCAGGACGCCGCCCTTCTGGTGTCCCGGCCCGGCCGGTCCCCGAGCCGCCAGCCGCTGGGCTCCACGCGCGCGTACAGCTCGACGAGCATCCCCGCGCTCCGCCCGATCATGTCGGCGCCGGGTCCGCGCGCGGGCAGCTCGGGCAGGTACGGCATCCCGGTCTCCGGCCCCTCGAAGGTGCCGGTCACGGTCCGGGCGGCCTCACGCGCGTCGCCGCCGGGCATGGACCCGACACCGGTGGCGGGCCCGAACCGGACCCCGCTGTTCTCATTCGCTGCTGTGGAACTCACCCCCGAAGGGTACGTAACCCCGCGCGCGCGTCAGCGCCCCGGACGCACCGTCAGGTCGTTCACCTCGGCGTCCCGGGGCAGGTCCAGGGACATCACGACGGTGGTGGCGACCGACTCCGGGTCGATCCACTCGGCGGGGTCGTACTCCCTGCCCTCCTGCTGATGCACCTTGGCCTGCATGGGGCTCGCGGTGCGCCCCGGGTAGACGGAGGTGACCCGGACGCCGTTGCCGTGCTCCTCGTGGCGCAGGGAGTCCGCCAGGGCCTTCAGACCGTGCTTGGAGGCGGCGTACGCGCCCCAGTCGCCGAAGGCGCGCAGCCCGGAGCCCGAGTTGACGAAGACGACCTGGCCGCGGGCCGTGCGGAGCTGGGGCAGGAGGTGGCGGGTGAGCTCGGCCGGCGCGATCAGGTTCACGTTCAGCTGGTGGTGCCAGGACTTGGGAGTCAGCTCCCCGATGCGGCCGAGCTCGATGACGCCCGCGCTGTGGATGAGCGAGTCGACCCGCTCGGGCAGCGTCTGGTGGGAGAAGGCCCAGGAGAGCCTGTCGGGGTCCGCGAGGTCCCCCACCAGGGTCCTCGCGCCGGGGAACTCGGCCGCCAGCTCCTTGGCGCGGCCCGCGTCGCGCGCGTGCAGCCAGATCTCGTCCCCGCGCGCGTGCAGACGGCGGGCGACGGCCGCGCCGATGCCGGAACCGGCTCCGGTGATCACATGTGTAGCCATGCCCGCCATGCTCGCATCACCGGCGCACCACTGCGGCTCACTCGATGCCCTGGCTCTCCTCCAGGTGGGCCAGTGCCCCCACCGGCTCCTCCGCGAAGAGGACCAGCTCGGTGAGGGGCCGCGGCAGGAAGCCCTCGGCCTCCATGCGCCGGAACTGCTCCTTGAGGCCGTCGTAGAAGCCGGCCGTGTTCAGCAGCACCACCGGCATCTCCGTGTGTCCGTGCTTCTTCAGCTCCAGGATCTCGGTCGCCTCGTCGAGCGTGCCCGTGCCGCCGACCATGATGATCACCGCGTCGGCCTTCTCCAGCAGCAGCCGCTTGCGCTCGGCGAGGTCCTTCGCGACGACCATCTCGTCGACCCCCGGCCGCACCCGGTCCGAGAGGAACTCGACGGAGACGCCCACCAGGCGCCCGCCCGCCTCCTCCACCCCGTCCGCGACGACCTTCATGAGCCCCACATTGGAACCGCCCCACACCAGGGAGTGCCCGCCCTTGCCGATGAGCTCCGCGAGCTCGCGCGCGGGGCGGGTGTAGCGCTCGTCGAGGTCGGCGGCGGAGAGGAAGACACAGATGTTCATGGGCAGCACAGTACGGGGAAGAAGCACGGGCTTCGCGGTGCTTCCCCTGCCATGACCACTCGACACGGACACGAGATCACCATCGAGCGCGGTACCGAGCACGTCCGCGTGGTGCGCGACGGCACGGTCCTCGCGGACAGCACCCGCCCCCTGGTCCTGCGGGAGACGGGCTGTCCCGTGCGCTACTACCTCCCCGCGGAGGACGTCCGCACGGACCTGCTGACGGCCTCCGACACCACCACCTACTGCCCGTTCAAGGGCACGGCGTCCTACTGGTCGCTGCCGGACGCCGCGGACCTCGTGTGGGCGTACCCCGAGCCGAAGGAGGAGGTCGCCGAGTTGAAGGGGCACCTGTGCTTCTACGACGCCGAGGTGTCGGCCTAGGGCTCAGCCCGCGCCGACGGCAGCACGCGCGCGCGTGGTGGACGCGATCGTCGCCGACCCCACCACCCGCGTCCCGTCGTACAGCACGATCGCCTGGCCGGGCGCCACGCCCCGCACCGGCTCCGTGAAGGACACCCGCAGCTCGCCGGCGACCAGCTCCGCCGTGACCTCGGTCTCGCCGCCGTGGGCGCGGAGCTGGGCGGTGTAGGTGCCGGGGCCGGAGGGGGCCGTGCCGCACCAGCGGGGCTTGATCGCGGTCAGGGCGGTGACGTCCAGGGAGGCCGCCGGGCCCACCGTCACCGTGTTGTCGACCGGGGAGATGTCCAGGACGTAGCGCGGCTTGCCGTCGGGGGCCGGGGTGCCGATGCGCAGGCCCTTGCGCTGGCCGATCGTGTAGCCGTACGCGCCCTCGTGGGTGCCGATGGTGGTGCCGGACTCGTCGACGATGTCGCCCTCGGCCTTGCCGAGGCGGCGGGCCAGGAAGCCCTGGGTGTCGCCGTCGGCGATGAAGCAGATGTCGTGGGAGTCGGGCTTCTTGGCGACCGCGAGGCCCCGGCGCTCGGCCTCGGCGCGGATCTCCTCCTTGGTGGTGACCGTGTCGCCGAGCGGGAACAGCGCGTGGGCGAGCTGCCTCTCGTCCAGCACGCCGAGGACGTAGGACTGGTCCTTGGCCATGTCGGAGGCGCGGTGCAGCTCGCGCGTGCCGTCGTCCAGCGTGACGACCTGCGCGTAGTGGCCGGTGCAGACCGCGTCGAAGCCCAGGGCCAGCGCCTTGTCGAGGAGCGCGGCGAACTTGATCTTCTCGTTGCAGCGCAGGCACGGGTTCGGGGTGCGCCCCGCCTCGTACTCGGCGACGAAGTCCTCCACCACGTCCTCGCGGAAGCGCTCGGCGAGGTCCCACACGTAGAACGGGATGCCGATCACGTCCGCGGCGCGGCGGGCGTCACGGGAGTCCTCGATGGTGCAGCAGCCGCGCGCCCCGGTGCGGAAGGACTGCGGGTTCGCGGAGAGCGCGAGGTGCACGCCGGTCACGTCGTGACCCGCTTCCGCGGCGCGGGCGGCGGCGACGGCGGAGTCCACCCCGCCCGACATGGCGGCGAGGACGCGGAGGGGGCGGGTGCGCGGCGAGGTCTCAGTCATAGCCCCTCAAGAGTACGGGGCGCCGGGAACCGGAGGGCGCCCGTGTCCGTTGAGGCCCACGTGGGGGAGAGAAGAGCTTCCAAGAACGGTGACCGGCGGTTCGGCCGGCGCGCCCTGCTGATCGGCGGGGCGGCGGCCGCCGGTGCGGTCGTCCTCGCGCGCGAGGACCTGGTGAAGCTGTACTGGCAGGCGCCGGGCGCGCAGAAGCCGCGCACGGAGGGCGACGTCGACTTCGCGGGGGTCCGCTGGGTGGCGGCCTCCTCGGCCAACTACCGGGCCGCGGACCGGCCCGACGACTACTCCATAGACATGGTGGTCATCCACATCACCCAGGGCAGCTTCGACAGTGCCGTACGGGTGTTCCAGAACCCGGCGCACCGTGCGGCCGCGCACTACATCGTCCGCAAGGACGGTCACATCACCCAGATGATCCGCGAGCTGGACGTCGCGTACCACGCGGGCAACCGCGACTACAACGAACGCAGCGTCGGCATCGAGCACGAGGGCGTCGTGGAGGACCCGGCGGCCTTCACGGACGAGATGTACGCGGCGTCCGCGCAGCTCACGGCCCGGATCTGCGCGCGGTACGACATTCCTGTCGACCGCGAGCACATCATCGGGCACGTGGAGGTGCCCGGTTCGGACCACACGTGCCCCGGCACGCACTTCGACTGGGACCGCTACCTGCGGCTGGTGCGGGAGGCGCGCACGGAACAGGCCTGAGTGCCTGTGTCCGGTCCCCGGCCGGGCTCCTATGCCTGTTGCGAAAGTCCCGTCGTCCGCCCGAAGGGCGGGCCGGGCGGCGGGACTTTCGCAACAGGCCCTAGACGAGCCCCGCCGTGCGCGCCCGTTCCACCGCCGGGCCGATCGCCTTCGCCACCGCCTCCACGTCCTCGCGCGTGGAGGTGTGGCCGAGGGAGAAGCGGAGCGTGCCGCGGGCCAGGTCGGGGTCGGCGCCGGCGGCCAGCAGGACGTGGCTGGGCTGGGCGATGCCCGCCGAGCACGCGGAGCCGGTCGAGCACTCGATGCCCTGGGCGTCGAGGAGCAGCAGGAGGGAGTCGCCCTCGCAGCCGGGGAACATGAAGTGGGCGTTGGCCGGGAGGCGCCCCCCGGGGGCCGGGTCGCCGCCCAGGATCGCGTCCGGGACGGCCGCGCGGACCGCGTCGACCAGTTCGTCGCGCAGGCCGCCGATCTCCCGCGCGAACCACTCCCGCCGCTCGGCGGCGAGCCGCCCGGCCACGGCGAAGGAGGCCACGGCGGGGACGTCCAGGGTGCCGGAGCGGACGTCGCGCTCCTGGCCCCCGCCGTGCAGCACCGGCACCGGGCCGTGCTCCCGGCCCAGCAGCAGCGCGCCGATGCCGTACGGCCCGCCGACCTTGTGGGCGGTCACGGTCATGGCGGCGAGCCCCGAGGCACCGAAGTCGACGGGCAGCTGGCCGAAGGCCTGGACGGCGTCGGCGTGCAGCGGTACGCCGTACTCCGCGGCCACGTCGGCCAGTTCGCGGACCGGCATCACGGTGCCGATCTCGTTGTTGGCCCACATGACGGTGGCGAGGGCGACGTCGTCGGGGTCGCGGGCGATGGCCGCGCGCAGGGCCTCGGGGTGGACCCGGCCGTGGGGGTCGACGGGCAGGTACTCGACGGTGGCGCCCTCGTGCTCACCGAGCCAGTCCACGGCGTCCAGCACGGCGTGGTGCTCGACGGGGCTGGCGAGCACCCGGGTGCGGGCGGGGTCGGCGGCCCGCCGGGACCAGTACAGGCCCTTGACTGCGAGGTTGTCGGCCTCGGTGCCGCCTGAGGTGAACACCACCTCGCTGGGGCGGGCGCCGAGGGCCTCGGCGAGGGTCTCGCGGGCCTCCTCGACGGTCCGGCGGGCCCTGCGGCCGGCCGCGTGCAGCGAGGAGGCGTTGCCGGTGACGCCGAGCCAGGCGGTCAGCTCCTGCACCGCCTCGGGGAGCATCGGGGTGGTCGCCGCGTGGTCGAGGTAAGCCATGATTTCCCGATTCTACGGCGGCGCCCCGGACCGCCCTCGACCGACATGGCGCCGTGCGGCCGACGGATGTGCGCAGGGAGCCGCGCCGGCTCAGCCCAGCCGCACCCGCGCCAGCTGCCGCGACTGGGCGACCAGCCGGTCCGCGCTGTCCCAGACCTCGGCGTCCTCCTCCAGGAAGCCGCCGGCGAGGTTGCGCGTGGTGACCGACACCCGCAGCGGGCCGGGCGCCGGGCGGCACCGTACGTGCACCGTGAGCTCGACCGTGGGGACCCATCCGGACAGGCCCAGCTCGAAGGCCGTGGGCGGCAGCGCGTCCACCGCGAGCAGCAGCGCGAGGGGGTCGGGGTCGCGGCCGTCCGCGAGGCCGAACCAGGCCCGCATCTCGCCCTTCCCGGAGGGTGCGCCGAGTGCCCAGCCGAGCGTCGAGGGGTCGAGCCTGAGCAGCAGCCGGTCGGCGATCGCGGAGCTGCCGGGGACCGGGGCGGGCCCGTCCTCTGCGCCGAAGCACTGCTCGACGGGCGGCATGGCGGGCGGCTCCGCCGTGGTGCGGACGTCGTCGGGCAGGGTGTCCAGGTCGCCGTAGGAGGCGAGGACGCGGATGCGCTCCACCTCGCGGCCGTCCTCGTCGCGCTGGAAGAGGGAGGCCTGGCCGGTGGAGAGGGTGCGGCCGGTGCGGACGACATCCGCGCGGACCACCGCGGGGCCCGGCCGGGAGGCGGTCAGGTAGTGCGCGGTGACGGTGAACGGGTCGGCATGCGGCAGGGCGTCCGCGAGGGCGCGGCCGAGCACGGCGAGGAGGTAGCCGCCGTTGACGGCGTCGAAGATCGTCCACCCGGCGGAGAGGTCGATGTCGTAGACGCCCTCGTCACGTCGGATGAGGGCGGTGTCACGGTCGAACTCGCTGTCGCCGATGGTCGCCTGGGGTGCCTGAACCATGGCGGTACCGTACAACGAAATTGTTACTAAGCGGTAGCTTCATAGTGCGGCACCTTGCCGTCCCGGTCCTCCGTCTCCGCCACCTCGACCGCCGTCGACCTGCGGTTCCACGCGCGCGGCGCCCGCCAGTGGTAGCGCATCGCGAGCAGCCGCAGCACGAAGGCGGTGACCACGGCGAGGCCGGAGGTGACGGCGTTCAGCGCGTCGAAGCGGATGCAGACGGCGACCATCGCGGCGCCGACCATCGCGGGCACGGCGTACAGGTCACGGTCCCAGCGGAGCAGCGAGGGCACATCGTTGGCGAGCACGTCACGGAGCACGCCGCCGCCGACCGCCGTGGCGAGGCCCAGCGCGGCCGACGCGGGCAGGTTCAGCCCGTACTCGTACGCCTTCACCGTGCCCACCACACAGAACAGCCCGAGCCCCGCCGCGTCGAACACGTTCACGGCCGTCTCGATCCGCTGCACCTCCGGGTGGAGGAAGAAGACCAGGCCGGCGGCGAACAGCGGGGTGAGGAAGTAGCCGAGGTCGGTGAAGGCGGCGGGCGGTACGGCCCCGATGACCAGGTCCCGGAAGAGTCCCCCGCCCAGCGCGGTGACCTCCGCGATGACGGCGAGGCCGAACACGTCGAAGTTCTTGCGCACGGCCAGCAGCGCACCGGAGACGGCGAACACGAAGATGCCGATCAGGTCGATCGTGTGCTGGACCGAAGGGCTGAAGATTGACTGGAACACCCTGCCATTCTCACCCAAGCGAAAGCCCCCACCTTGAGAACCAAGGTGGGGGCTCCGTCACACCCGCGCTATCACTTGCCGTCCGACTCCGGGGCCTTCTTCTCGGAGGACCCGGGGATCTCCTTCGCGGAGGACTCGGAAGTCTCCTTCGCGGCGGCAGCCTCCGGCGTCACCTCGGCAGAAGGCTCCGGGGTCTCCTGCACGGCAGGCTCCGGGGTCTTCTCGGCGGCGGGCTCCGGGGTCTTCCCGGCGGCAGGCTCCGGGGTCTTCTCGGCGGCGGGCTCCGGGGTCTTCTCGGCGGCGGCGGGCTTCGCGGACGCCGCCTCCGGCACCAGCTCCGCCGCCTCCTTCGCGGCCGACAGCAGCACGGTGTCCTGCGGGGCCTGGTCCGCGAAGTTCTCCGGGTGGTGGCAGGCCACCCGCTGTCCCGGCTTCAGCTCCAGGAGCGGCGGCTCGGTGGTCCTGCAGATCTCCGTCGCCTTCCAGCACCGCGTGTGGAAGCGGCAGCCGCTCGGCGGCGCGATGGGCGAGGGCACGTCACCCTTGAGCAGGATGCGCTCGCTCTTCTGGTGCCGCCGCTTCGGGTCCGGGATCGGCACCGCCGACATCAGCGCCTTGGTGTACGGGTGCATCGGCGCGTCGTACAGCGAGTGGCGGTCGGCCAGCTCGACGATCTTGCCGAGGTACATCACCGCGATGCGGTCCGAGACGTGCCGGACCACGGAGAGGTCGTGCGCGATGATCACGTACGTCAGGCCGAGCTCGTCCTGGAGGTCGTCCATCAGGTTCACGACCTGCGCCTGGATGGACACGTCGAGTGCGGAGACCGGCTCGTCGGCCACGACCATGCGGGGCTTGAGGGCCAGCGCGCGGGCGATGCCGATGCGCTGGCGCTGGCCGCCGGAGAACTCGTGCGGGTACCGGTTGTAGTGCTCCGGGCTCAGGCCCACCAGCTCCAGGAGGCGCTGGACCTCCTTCTTGACCCCGCCCTCGGGCTCCACGTTCTGCAGCTTGAACGGCGCGGAGACGATGGAGCCGATGGTGTGCCGGGGGTTCAGCGAGCCGTACGGGTCCTGGAAGATCATCTGGATGTCGCGGCGGAGCGGCCGCATGCCACCCGTGTCCAGGTGCGTGATGTCGGTGCCGTCGAACTCGACCTTGCCGCCCGACGGCTCCAGGAGGCGGGTGATCAGCCGGCCCATGGTCGACTTGCCGCAGCCGGACTCGCCGACGACACCGAGGGTCTCGCCGCGGCGCACCTCGAAGTCGATGCCGTCCACGGCCTTGACCGCCCCGACCTGCCGCTGCAGCAGGCCCTTCTTGATGGGGAAGTGCTTGACCAGGCCCTCGACCTTGAGCAGCGGTTTCTCGTCGGTGTCGGTCACGGCCGTCGTCCCTGTCCGGGTGTCGGTGTCACTCACAGCTTCGGCACAATCTCTTCGTTCCAGATCCGCGTGCGGTCCTCCTGCGGCATGTGGCAGGCGGTGAAGTGCCGGCTGCCGACCTCACGCAGTTCGGGGCGCTCCGTGCGGGTGATGTTGCCCTTGGGCACGTCGGCGTACGGGCAGCGCGGGTTGAAGGCGCAGCCCGAGGGGACGTTGATGAGGCTGGGCGGCGAGCCCTTGACCGGGATGAGCCGGTCGGTCTGGGCACGGTCGATGCGCG
Source organism: Streptomyces sp. CRN 30 (assembly GCF_034105845.1). NCBI lineage: Bacteria > Bacillati > Actinomycetota > Actinomycetes > Kitasatosporales > Streptomycetaceae > Streptomyces > Streptomyces sp. CRN 30. Next base: position 13,841 of record NZ_JAVRHI010000215.1, read on the forward strand.
GCATCGAGCCGAGCAGGCCCCAGGTGTACGGGTGCTGCGGGCCCTCGAAGATCTGGTCGACGGGTCCGCGCTCCACACACCGTCCGCCGTACATCACCAGGATGTCGTCGGCGATCTCGGCGACCACGCCGAGGTCATGGGTGATGATGATGACCGCGGAGCCGAACTCCTTCTGCAGGTCCCGGACGAGGTCCAGGATCTGCGCCTGCACCGTCACGTCGAGCGCGGTGGTCGGCTCGTCCGCGATCAGCAGTTCGGGGTTGTTGACCAGCGCCATCGCGATCATGGCGCGCTGGCGCATACCGCCGGAGAACTCGTGCGGGTAGCTGTTCACCCGCTTGGCCGGCTCCGGGATGCCCACGCGGTCCAGGAGCTCGACGGCACGCTTGCGGGCCGTCTTCTTGTCCACGTCGTGGTGGACCCGGTAGGCCTCCACGATCTGGTTGCCGACCGTGTAGTACGGGTGCATGGCGGACAGCGGGTCCTGGAAGATCATCGCCATCTCGCGGCCGCGCAGCTTGCGCACCTCGTCGGGGTCGGCCCCGACGAGCTCCTTGCCGTCGAGCCAGATCTCACCGGACATCTGCACGTTCTTGCCGCGCGCGCCGAGCCGGTGCAGGCCCATGACCGCCAGCGAGGTCACCGACTTGCCGGAGCCGGACTCGCCCACGATGCCGAGGGTCTTGCCCTTCTCCAGCTGGAAGGAGAGCCCGTCGACGGACTTGACCAGGCCGTCGTCGGTCGGGAAGTGCACCTTCAGGTCGCGCACGTCGAGGAACGCCTTGGGGTCGGCCTCGGTGCGCTCGGGCTCGCTCACCGCGGCCCCGGTCTTGGTCTGGTCGGTCACGAGAGCCTCACGCGCGGGTCGACGGTGGCGTACAGCACGTCCACCACCAGGTTGCAGAGCACGACGAAGAAGGCGGCCAGCAGCGTGACGCCCAGGATCGGCGGCAGGTCGTTGTCGGTGATCGCCTGGACGGCGTACTGGCCGATGCCGGGCAGCGAGAACACCGATTCGGTGATCACCGCGCCGCCGAGGAGAAGGCCGATGTCCATGCCGAAGACCGTAACAATCGGGGTGAGCGCGGCGCGCAGACCGTGCTTGACGACGACCTTCCGCTCGCCCAGGCCCTTGGCCCGCGCGGTGCGGATGAAGTCCTCGTTCATGGTCTCGAGCATGCCGGACCGGGTGAGGCGCGCGTAGATGGCGGAGTAGAGCAGGGCCAGCGAGCACCAGGGCAGGAACAGGGTGTTCGCCCATTGGGACGGGTTCTCGGTCAGCGGCACGTAGGTGCGGCCGAAGATCTCCAGCTGGTAGCTGAAGACCAGCAGGGCGAGCTGACCGGTGAAGAACATGGGGAGCGAGACGCCGGCGAGCGCCACGCCCATCGCGGAGCGGTCGAAGATCGAGCCGGGCTTCAGGGCGGAGACCACACCGGCGGCGACACCGGAGACCAGCCACAGCACGGCGGCACCGGCGGCGAGCGAGAGGGTCACCGGGAGGCGGTCGACGAGCTGCGGCCAGACCTCGATGTGCTGCTTGAAGGAGTAGCCGAAGCACGGCATGTTGCACTGCGTGGTGGTCGGCCCGAGGTCATAGGTGGCGCCGGAGACGATCCCCTTGATGAACTCGAAGTACTGCTGGTAGACCGGCTTGTCCAGCCCGAGGTTGGCCTTGACGGCCGCGATGTCCTCGGGCGAGGGGCTCTTCCCGATGTACTGCGCGGCCAGCTGGTCGGGCGTCTGGCCGGCCAGTTTCGGCAGCAGGAAGAAGATGCCGAAGGTGACCGCGGTGACGACCAGCAGCAGTACGACTGCCGCGATCGCCCGGCGGATGATGTACGAGATCACGGGGACCGGCGCCGGCGCCCGCGGGTTGTGCGACCCGCGGGCGCCAATGCCTTCACCTGCCTTCCAGGGCTACTTCTTGGTGGTACCGATGTTGAGGTAGTCGTACTGACCGGTGTAGCCGGACGTGGAGACCACGTTGGTGGCGTACGGCGAGCGGTACAGCAGGTTCTTGAGGTAGGTCAGCGGGACGATGACGGCCTCGTCCATCGCCTTCTTGTCGATCTGGGCGTAGAGCTTCTCGCGCTCGGCCTGGTCCTCGGTCTGGATCGACTTGTCGAGGAGCTCGTTGAGCTCCTTGTTGTCGACGTAGGAGAGGTTGGTATTGCCGGACGCGCCGATCGCGGCACCGTTCAGGATGTTGTTCAGGAAGCCGTAGCCGCTGGGCCAGTCGGAGCTCCACTGCATCATCATCAGGCCGACGTTGTTGTCCTCGGTGAACTTCTGCACGCCCGCGTAGTCGGTGAAGTACTTGCCCGACGGGTACTGCTTGATCGACGCCTCGATGCCGACCTTCTTCAGCGAGTCCACGATCGCGGTGGCCGCGTCGACCTCGCCCGGACGGTCGGTGCGCGCGGTGATGCTGGTCTTGATGGTGTCCTCGCCGCAGGCCTTCAGCTGCTCCTTGGCCTTGGCGACGTCGCCCTTGTTGCCCTCGGAGGCGTACGTGTCGGCCTTCTGGTAGCCGGTGACGTCCGGCGGGAGCACGGTGGTGGCGATGTCACCACGGACCGGGCCGCCCATCGCGGTCTGCACGGAGACCTTGTCGACGGCGTACTGCACGGCCTTGCGGCAGGCGACGTTGTCGAACGGCTTCACCTTGGTGTTGACCGCCATGTAGACGAGCCGGCTGCCGTACGGGTTGTCGGTGTTGGCCTTGGCGTCCGCGTCGTTCAGGATCTGCGCCTGGGTCGACGCCTGGACACCGGTGCCGGCCAGATCGGCGATGATCGCGCCGGACTGAAGGTCCTTGTCGATCGTCTCCGGGTTCTGCTTCAGCTTGACGACGATCTTGTCCGGGTACTGCTTCCGGATCGGGTCCGTCTTCTCGTCCCACTTGTCGTTGCGGACGAGGACGGCCTGCTTGCCCTGCTCGTAGCTCTCGAACTTGTACGAGCCGGAAGAGACGATCTTCTTCTCGTACTCGATGCCCGTGTCCTTGGCCTTGGGCACCGGAGCCGTCTGCGGCATCGCCGCGACGTAGTCGAACTCCTGGAACGGCTTGTTGAGCTTGAAGACGATCGTGGTGTCGTCCGGCGTCTCGATGGACTCCAGGCCCTTGTCGCTCTTGTCCTTGTACGGGCCCTTGTACTTGTCCCCGTCCTCCATCAGGACCTGGAAGTAGTTGGGGCCGAGGGACAGCACGTCACGCGCGAAGTTGGAGCGCTCGACGGCGTACTTGACGTCCTTGGACGTGATCGCGGTGCCGTCCTCGTAGGTGAGGCCCTTGCGCAGCTTGTACGTCCAGGTCTTACCGCCGTCGCTGGGCACGCCCGCGCTCTCGGCGAGGTCCGGGACCAGCTCGTTGCCCGCGTTGCCGGCGCCCGGCTTGTACGTCATCAGCGCACGCGCGTAGAGACGGCTGAAGTTGAGCATGTAGCCGTAGTACGTGTTGCCCGGGTCGAAGGAGTCCGGCACGTCGGACATCGCGTAGGTGACCGTGCCCCCCTTCTCGGTGGAGGCGTTGACGACGTCCTTGGTGGCCGCGTCGGCCCCCGCCGCCTTCGTCTCGCTGTCCCCGTTCTCCTCGGCCTTGCTGCAGCCGGACAGCACGAGGCTGGCGCTGCCTATGGCCGCGGCGACGGCGATTACTGACCTTCGCATGGTGGGTGGGTTCCTCTTCGTCGGTTGAACACGTGGGCTGGACGCGGCACCCGGCCGCGACCGCAGACGTCAGCGGCTGCGGGGGTCGAGGGCGTCCCTCAGGCCGTCACCCAGGAGGTTGAAGGCCAGGACGGTGATGAAGATGGCGAGACCAGGAACGATCATGAACTGCGGGTTGACCTCGAAGAAGTCGACCGCCTGGTTGAGCATGCCGCCCCACGAGGCCTGCGGCGGCTGGATGCCGACACCGAGGAAGCTCAGCGAGGCCTCGAAGAGGATGTTGGTCGGGATCAGCAGCGTCGAGTAGACGATGATCGGCGCGACCAGGTTGGGCAGCAGTTCCTTGAAGAGAATGTACGGACCCTTGGCTCCGAGACCCAGGGAGGCGTCCACGAACTCGCGCTGGCGCAGGGCCATCGTCTGGCCGCGGACGATGCGGCCCATGTAGGGCCAGTTGAAGAAGCCGATGACGAAGATCAGCACCCCGATGTGCAGCGGCAGTCCCTCGAGCCCGAACGCGCCGCCCTGCAGGGTCGCCGAGATGGCGATCGCGAAGAGCAGCAGCGGGAAGGCGAGGAAGGTGTCCATCAGGCGGCTGATGATCGAGTCGACCCGGCCGCCGTAGTAGCCGGCGACCAGGCCCAGCACGACGCCGATCGCGTTGGACAGGAGCGTCGCGCCGAAGGCCACGACGAGGGAGACCCAGGAGCCCTCCAGGATGCGCGCGAGGATGTCGCGCCCGAACTTCGGCTCCACTCCGAGCGGGTGCTCCCAGCTCATGCCGCCGAAGCCGCCCAGCGGAAGCGTGGTGTTGGGGTCGATGAGGTCCTGGTGGAACTCGTTCGGGTCGAGGCCCAGCAGTGCCTGGAGCGGACGGGAGAGGGCGGCGATGACGATGAGCAGCACGACAACGATGCCACCCGCCATCGCCAGCTTGTCGCGCTTGAAGCGGGTCCAGGCGATCTGCCCGAGGGACCGGCCCTCGATCTTCTTGGCCTCGACGCCCGCCAGGACGGCCTCGGGCTGGGCCTCGGCCTGCGATCCCGTGGTCTCGATCGGTGCCGTCACAAGTGCCTTGCCCCTTCTCGCCGGTGGTTCACCGGCTTACGCACGCCGCTGTACGGCCTGATTCGCTGTGTTGCCGCGCAGGGTCCTGGATGACACCCCGTGATGAAGGGGTGCGCCTGCGCAGTCGATGTCTCCCCCGAGACTCGCGCCGGGGCTCGAAGGACCCCACGCATGATTGTGGCGAGTCTTCAACGCCGTCACGATCACCCGCCAGACGTGACGGAGAAAGTATGCACAACCGTGATGCCTTTCGAGGTGTTCCGTTATCCGGACGCCGTTCAACGGGGGTCGGACACGGGGCACTTGGGGCGCAAGGGGGCGCGGCGGTCATTTACCCGCGTAGATGCGGACATCGCATGACCAAAGCACCCCCACTCTTGTGGAGGCGTTGTGGAGGCGTGTCGAAGAGTGAGAAAGCGTCAGGTGCGTACGCCGGACGAACCCGGTCGTCCCGGTCGTCCCGGTCGTACGGACCGCGGACGGATCAGTACCCGCCCGGGTAGCCGTACCCCCCGCCGGCCGGGGCCTGGGCGGGGGCCGCGTGGGCCTCACGGTCGTAGAACGGGCGGGCGTTGGCGCGCAGCCACATCGCCACCGGGTCGTCACCGTCGGACATCGCGACGGTCGAGACGGGCAGCCCGTCCGGCACGGCGCCGATGGACTGCTGCATCATCGCCCGCACGGAGTCCACCGCGGCCGGCGAGGTGTCGTACACGTCGAGCCCGATGGCCAGGTACGGCGCGCCGAGCGCGGGCTGCACCCAGGCCCGGCGCAGCGAGCGGACCGCCATGGTGCGGTGGGCGTTCTGCGTGAGCAGGGCGTAGAACTGCGGGATCTGGATGCCGGGCTCGGAGAGCCGGAGCGGGCCCGAGGGCTGGCGGTCCAGGCCGGTGGCGATGCGGCGCAGGTCGAGCCAGGGGATGCCGACGCCGCCGCCCGGCGCGTGCGGGTTCAGCCACAGGCCGTAGTGGTCGGGGTAGAGGGTGCGGGCGACGTCGAGGCCGTCGACCACCTCGTAGGAGCGGTTCCAGCCGCTGGCGGACAGCTCCTGGGCGGAGGTGACGCAGGGCGCGTAGCCGTATCCGTCCACCTCCATGTTCCCGTACTGGGCGTCCGGGGAGCCGGCCTGCCCGTGCCAGAGCAGCATCCAGACCTGGCCGGAGGCGGGGGCCGCGAGGGCGCGCAGGAGCGCCTCATAGGCGTCGTAACGCCCGGGCGTCACCTGGCGCAGCATGTGCTCGACCTGCCCGGCCGCGGCCGTGCCCGACGCGCTCACCCTCTACCGCCCCTTCGCCACACCATCACGTCAAAATCGAACCGGACCCGGTCGCGGTGACGCGTCCGGCGCTCCGCCGGGCCCGCCGACCTCCCGGCCGAGCCATTCTGCAACGCCCGGGAACGGTCCCGGGCTCCCCGGCTCCGGCGCACGGCCTCGTCCCACCGGGCCATGGAACCAGGGTAATCGTCCCTTCCGACAGCGACTTGACGCACGCCGCGGGAGGTGTCCGCCCACCGGCGTGCGGCCGTCGGCGAGGTTCAGTACCCCTGCTGGTAGAAGGGCCGCACCCGCTCGCGCAGCCAGTCGACCACCGGGTCCTGCGCCACGTCGAGGAAGATCATGTTCACCGGGTACCGCACCGCGGCCCGGCCCATCGCGCGGCCCACCGCGTCGAGCGGGACGGCATGGTCCGTGTCCCAGGGGGCCAGTTCGACACCGATGAACATCACCGGATCGGCGGTCTCGATCGCGGCCAGACAGCGGCGGGCGGAGAGCACCACGCCGGTCGCCGCGAACTCGGCCGAGGCCGCGGCGAGGAAGTCCACCGGTTCGTCCTGCCAGTCCGGCTCGAACAGGCGCACCCGCGCCCCGCCCGCGTCGCCGTCCAGCTCGGTCCGCCCGGCCCGGCACAGCTCGGCCACCGCGGCCGGCGGCAGCGGTACGGCGACCACGCCGTCCGGGTTCACCACGAGGCCGGCCTGCGGCGGCAGTCCGCGGGCGAACTCCACGGCGGGCGCGACCGTGAACGACATGTGGGTGCCGACCACCTGCCGGAACTGCTGCTCCGAGCTGAAGACCGGCACGTACACCTGTCCCTCCAGCTGCAGCGTGGGCAGGTCGAGGGGGCCGCTGTCGGGGCCGCCGCCCTCCGGCAGCGGGATCCACAGGAAGCTGCGGGCGAGGACCTCGACGATCCGGCCGCCGGCGCCCGGCCGGCCGAGCGACGCCGAGAGCACCTCCTCCAGTTCGTTGCCGGGCCATCCGCCGTGGCCCTGGGGGTGCGCCTGTGCCGGGAAGTCCGCCGGGAAGTCCATCTGCCGCCTACCGCCTGCTCGTACCGCGTACCGCTGCTGAGGGTCAAAACCCTAATGGCCGTGGCGCTCAGATCGTGAAGTCGATCCGCGTCAGCACCTCCGCCGCCTCCCGGTCCAGCACCACCGCGGAGCCGCAGCCCTCCGGCAGGCGCCCCTGCTCCACCGTGCGCAGCAGCCGGGACGTCGCCGCGAGGTGGCGGGCGAAGGCGTAGCGGGAGACCCCGCGTCCGCGCTCCCGCTGGCCGTCGCGGGCCTGGCCGGGCGAGACGTCGAGGAGCAGCAGGTGCAGCGTGCCGCCCCGGCGGCGGGCCTCCCGGGCGAGCCAGCCGCGCACCCAGGCCTGGGTGCCGCAGTCGTGCACGACGACGCCGCTGCCGGAGCGCAGGGCCCGGTGCAGGCCCGCGTAGTGGGCGAGCCGTACCAGCGGCCGGTAGACGGCGTACGGCAGTAATCCGGCCAGCCGGGCGTCGAAGCGGTCACGGGTGTCCTGGGAGTCGATGCGCGGGCCCCGCACCGCGCGCCGCATGAGGGTCGACTTGCCGCTGCCGGGGAGGCCCGTGACGACGACGAGGTCGTGGGTGCCGAAGGAGAGGTCGTGGGGGCTGCGGCCCGAGCGTTCCCTCAGGTCGCGGACGACCACCTGGGGGTACGGGCCGCGCGCGGCCCGGGCCCGGCCGGCCGGCTGCTCGGGCAGCGCCAGGCCGGAGGTCGTGGCGCACGCCGTGGTCCTGTTCACCGTGATCGTCCTCCCCATGGGTATGGCGACCCATCCCCGTCGAGTGTAAAGAGAAGGTAATGCCCGGTGTTTCCTTTTCCGTTTCTGTCCTGCCACAGCCCTGCTACAGGACGCTGTGACGCGTGGCGGATCCTGTCCAGAGGCTGTGCGGATTCCACTTTCCGGCCCGGCGGGGACCCCTCTGCCGCGGCGCGCCGATGCGTGCAATGATGTGCCCGCCAACTGCATACCGGCCGCTTGAATCCGCGCGGGAGAGTTCCCGGTCAGCCGCTGTCCGCCGCTGCCACCGGGGCGCCGAAGGAGCAAGTCCCTCCCTTGAATCTCTCAGGCCCAGTTACCGCGCGGGCGAGGCACATCTGAAAAGCGAGCCGCTCCGCGGTGGCTCCACCCAAGGTGCAAGCCGCCGACCGTGACCGACAGCCGTCGGGAGGTCGGGGCGAACCTCTCAGGTTTCGATGACAGATGGGGAGGAACGACCTCGCCCGTCATGCCCTTGGAGCACCCCCGATGAGCAGCAGCCCCCTCCGCCGTACCGCGCTCGATGCCGTGCATCGCGCGCTCGGCGCCACGATGACCGACTTCGCCGGCTGGGACATGCCCCTGCGGTACGGCTCCGAGCGCGACGAGCACCTCGCCGTGCGCACCCGGGCCGGTCTGTTCGACCTCTCGCACATGGGTGAGATCACGGTGACCGGCCCGGGGGCCGCCGCCCTGCTGGACCACGCGCTGGTCGGCGCCATCGGTGCCGTGAGGACCGGCCGGGCCCGCTACACCATGATCTGCCGCGAGGACGGCGGCATCCTCGACGACCTGATCGTCTACCGGCTGGACGAGACCGAGTTCATGGTCGTCGCCAACGCCTCCAACGCGCAGGTCGTGCTGGACGCGCTCACCGAGCGGTCCGCGGGCTTCGACGCCGAGGTGCGCGACGACCGCGACGCGTACGCGCTCCTCGCCGTGCAGGGCCCGGAGTCCCCGGGGATCCTGGCCTCCCTGACCGACGCCGACCTGGACGGCCTGAAGTACTACGCGGGCCTGCCCGGCACCGTCGCGGGCGTCCCCGCGCTGATCGCCCGCACCGGGTACACCGGCGAGGACGGCTTCGAGCTGTTCGTCGCTCCCGCCGACGCGGAGAAGCTGTGGCAGGCGCTCACCGACGCGGGCGCCGCCGCGGGCCTCACCCCCTGCGGCCTGTCCTGCCGGGACACGCTGCGCCTGGAGGCGGGCATGCCGCTGTACGGGCACGAGCTGTCCACCGCGCTCACCCCGTTCGACGCGGGACTCGGGCGGGTCGTGAAGTTCGGCAAGGAGGGTGACTTCGTGGGGCGCGCCGCCCTCGAGGAGGCCGCCGCCCGGGCCGAGCAGAACCCGCCGCGGGTGCTCGTCGGCCTGGTCGCCGAGGGCCGCCGGGTCCCGCGCGCCGGGTACGCGGTCGTCGCGGACGGCGCCGTGATCGGCGAGGTCACCTCCGGGGCGCCGTCCCCCACCCTCGGCCGGCCGATCGCCATGGCGTACGTGGACGCCGCGCACGCCGCGCCCGGCACACCGGGGGTCGGTGTCGACATCCGGGGCACCCACGAACCGTACGAGGTCGTGGCGCTGCCGTTCTACCGTCGCCAGAAGTAGCCGGACCGTCGGTGCGGCCACCGGGCCGCACCGACAGTGGCGCGCACCGCACGTGACGTATGTGACACCGCGCACGTTTTCCCTGCTCACGAGCGTTTTCAGCAGTCCCCCATTCCGCATCACTCCCCCGCGTACAGGAGAATTCCAGCCATGAGCAACCCCCAGCAGCTTCGCTACAGCAAGGAGCACGAGTGGCTGTCGGACGCCGAGGACGGCGTCTCGACGATCGGCATCACCGAGTTCGCGGCCAACGCGCTCGGTGACGTCGTCTACGCCCAGCTCCCGGAGGTGGGCTCCACGGTGACCGCGGGCGAGACCTGCGGCGAACTGGAGTCCACCAAGTCCGTCAGCGATCTCTACGCCCCGGTCACCGGTGAGGTCACCGAGATCAACGACGACGTGGTCGGCGACCCGTCGCTGGTGAACTCCGCCCCCTTCGAGGGCGGCTGGCTGTTCAAGGTACGCGTCACGGAGGAGCCGAAGGACCTGCTCTCCGCCGACGAGTACGCCGCATTCTCCGCCGGCTGAGAGGTCGTTTCCGACACATGTCGCTTCTGAACACGCCCCTGCACGAACTGGACCCGGACGTCGCCGCCGCCGTCGACGCCGAGCTGCGCCGCCAGCAGTCCACCCTGGAGATGATCGCCTCGGAGAACTTCGCTCCGGTGGCCGTCATGGAGGCCCAGGGCTCGGTGCTGACCAACAAGTACGCCGAGGGCTACCCGGGCCGCCGCTACTACGGCGGCTGCGAGCACGTCGACGTCGCCGAGCAGATCGCCATCGACCGGGTCAAGGAGCTGTTCGGCGCCGAGTACGCCAACGTGCAGCCCCACTCCGGTGCCTCCGCCAACCAGGCGGCGCTCTTCGCGCTGGCCCAGCCCGGTGACACCATCCTCGGCCTGGACCTGGCGCACGGCGGCCACCTGACGCACGGGATGCGGCTGAACTTCTCCGGCAAGCAGTTCGACGTGGTCGCCTACCACGTCGACCCCGCGACCGGCCTGGTCGACCTGGCCGAGGTCGAGCGGCTCGCCAAGGAGCACCGCCCCAAGGTGATCATCGCGGGCTGGTCGGCGTACCCGCGGCAGCTCGACTTCGCCGAGTTCCGCCGGATCGCCGACGAGGTCGAGGCGTACCTGTGGGTGGACATGGCGCACTTCGCCGGTCTGGTCGCGGCGGGCCTGCACCCGAACCCGGTGCCGTACGCGGACGTGGTGACCTCCACGACGCACAAGACGCTGGGCGGCCCGCGCGGCGGCATCATCCTGGCGAGGAAGGAGTTCGCGAAGAAGCTGAACTCCTCCGTCTTCCCGGGCTTCCAGGGCGGCCCCCTGGAGCACGTGATCGCCGCGAAGGCGGTCTCCTTCAAGGTCGCGGCCACCGAGGAGTTCAAGGAGCGCCAGCAGCGCACGGTGGACGGCGCCCGCGCCCTCGCCGAGCGGCTGACCGCCCCGGACGCCCGCGAGGCCGGCGTGAACGTGCTGTCCGGCGGGACGGACGTCCACCTCGTCCTGGTCGACCTGCGCGAGAGCGAGCTGGACGGGCAGCAGGCCGAGGACCGCCTCCACGAGGTCGGCATCACGGTCAACCGCAACGCCGTGCCGAACGACCCGCGCCCGCCGATGGTCACCTCCGGCCTGCGGATCGGCACGCCCGCCCTCGCCACCCGCGGCTTCACGGCCGAGGACTTCACCGAGGTCGCGGACGTGATCGCGGAGGCGCTGAAGCCGTCCTACGACGCCGAGGCGCTGCGGGCCCGGGTGACCGCGCTCGCGGAGAAGCACCCGCTCTACCCCGACCTGGGCAAGTAGTACCGCTGTTCCCTCCGGGGCGCCGTGACGACTCACAAGGGAGCACGGCGCCCCGTCCCTTTCCCTCGCACCACCCCCGCATGAGGAGTCCCCGTGGCCATCTCGGTCTTCGACCTGTTCTCGGTCGGCATCGGCCCGTCGAGCTCGCACACGGTCGGCCCGATGCGCGCCGCACGCATGTTCGCCCGCCGCCTGCGGAACGAGGAGCTGCTGGCCTCCACCGCCCGGGTCCGCGCGGAGCTGTACGGCTCCCTCGGCGCGACCGGCCACGGCCACGGCACCCCCAAGGCGGTGCTGCTGGGCCTCACGGGCGACTCGCCGCGCACGGTGGACGTGGAGACGGCGGACGACCGGGTGGAGCGGATCAAGGAGTCGGGCCGGCTCACCCTGCTGGGTGACCACGAGATCGCCTTCACGTACGACGACGACCTCGTCCTGCACCGCCGCGAGACGCTGCCCTACCACGCCAACGGCATGACCCTGTGGGCGTACGACGCGCAGGGCGCCGAGCTGCTGGCGAAGACGTACTACTCCGTGGGCGGCGGCTTCGTCGTCGACGAGGACGCGGTGGGCGCGGACCGCATCAAGCTCGACGACACGGCCCTGAAGTACCCCTTCCGCACGGGCGACGAGCTGCTGCGGCTGACGAAGGAGACGGGCCTGTCCATCTCCTCCCTCATGCTGGAGAACGAGCGCGCCTGGCGCACCGAGGAGGAGATACGCGCGGGGCTGCTGGAGATCTGGCGGGTGATGCGGGAGTGCGTGGCCCGCGGCATGTCCCGCGAGGGCATCCTGCCGGGCGGCCTCAGGGTCCGCCGCCGGGCGGCCGTCACGGCCCGCCAGCTGCGCGCCGAGGGCGACGCGCCGGCCCGCTCCATGGAGTGGATCACCCTGTACGCGATGGCCGTGAACGAGGAGAACGCGGCGGGCGGCCGGGTCGTCACGGCCCCGACCAACGGCGCCGCGGGCATCATCCCCGCGGTCCTGCACTACTACATGAACTTCGTGCCGGGCGCGGACGAGGACGGCGTGGTCCGCTTCCTGCTGGCCGCCGGCGCGATCGGCATGCTGTTCAAGGAGAACGCCTCGATATCCGGCGCGGAGGTCGGCTGCCAGGGCGAGGTCGGCTCGGCCTGCTCGATGGCGGCGGGCGCGCTGGCCGAGGTCCTCGGCGGCACACCGGAACAGGTCGAGAACGCCGCCGAGATCGGCATGGAGCACAACCTCGGCCTGACCTGCGATCCGGTCGGCGGTCTGGTCCAGATCCCGTGCATCGAGCGCAACGGCATGGCCGCGGTCAAGGCGGTCACGGCGGCCCGCATGGCGATGCGCGGCGACGGCTCCCACAAGGTGTCCCTCGACAAGGTCATCAAGACCATGAAGGACACGGGCGCGGACATGTCGGTGAAGTACAAGGAGACGGCGCGGGGCGGGCTGGCGGTCAACATCATCGAGTGCTGACGGAGCGGCCGGGAGAAGCGCCGCGCGACTTTGAATGATTCGGGGGCGCTCACACGTACGACAACGTACACATCCCCCCATTGCACTGCGCAGAGGAGTTCCCCCCGCATGCTCCGCGGCATAGATGTCAGCTCGTACCAGTCCCACTCCTACGGCACCGACGGCCTCCACTTCGTCTTCGTCAAGGCGACGGAGGGCCGGTCGTACGTCAACCCCAAGCTCACCGCCCAGACGAAGACCGCCCGCGACGCCGACTGCGTCGTCGGCTTCTACCACTTCCTGTGGCCCGGCAACATCGACGCCCAGGCCGCGTACTTCGTCTCCAAGGCCCCGGAGCGGGCGGGTGACGTCCTCGCCTGCGACTGGGAGACCACGAGCAGCGGCACCCGCGCGAGCAACGCGGAGAAGGACCGCTTCATCCGCGAGGTGAAGAGACTCCGGCCGGGCAACAAGTGCGTGCTCTACTGCAACCGTGACTTCTGGCTGAACGTCGACACCACCTCGTACGCCGGCGACGGCCTCTGGATCGCCGATTACGTGGGCGCCGGCAAGCCGCGCGTCCAGGCGAAGTGGCTCTTCCACCAGTACACGGACGACCCGGTGGACAAGAACGTGGGCCAGTTCTCCAGCGAGGCGGCCCTGCGGCAGTGGGCCGGGGCCGCCTGAGCGGCGCACCGGCCCACCGGACCACAGGACCACAGACAGGACCGGACCACCGGCCCCGGGCGGACTTACCCCCGGAACTCCGGCTTCCGTTCCGGTGACGCCTCCGCCAGTGCCTTGGTGACGGCCTCGACGCCCTCCCGGAGGCCGTAGACCGGGGTGTCGGGCTGCTGGCGCCAGGACTCGTCCAGGGGGCCGGCGTCGACGGTGTCGAAGCCCAGTTCGTGGATCAGGGCGCGGACCCGGGCCTTCGCCGCCTCGTCGTCGCCGGCCACCGGGAGGGCCAGGCGGTCGGGGGCGCCCTCGGGGCGGTGGCGGTCCAGGATGTCCTGGGCGTAGGTGCCGTTGAACGCCTTGACGACCGTGTGGCCGATCCGCTGGGCGACGTACTGGCTCTCCGTCAGGCCCTCGTCCTCGATCGCGGCGATCCTGCCGTCCCGCTGCTTCGGGTAGTAGTTGTTCGTGTCGATCACGGCCACGTCCTCCGCCGCCCCGGTCAGGAGCCCGGACGGCAGGTCGGCGACCGCCTTCAGCGGGACGGTGACGACGACCACGTCGGCGCCGCGCGCCGCCTCCTCGACGGGGACGGGGGTCGCGCCCGTCTCCCGGGCGAGCTCGGTGAGGGTGTGCGGCCCCCGCGAGTTGGCGACGGAGACGTCGTGGCCGAGTGCCGTGAGCCGCCGGGTGAGGTTGCCGCCGATGTTGCCCGCTCCGATGATGCCGATCTTCATTGACTGACCCTTTCGGATGGGTGTCTGCCTGGAACGCCCTTCGGTCCCCTTTTTCTACCTTCGGGCGCCGTCCCTGGGCAGCACCAACTCCCGGAAGCGGGCAGGTATTCCGGAGGGGCACCCCCGCACTGCGCGGTGGGTGCCCCTCCGGTTGCGGCTCACTTGTTCAGGTGGATCCAGAACTCGTCGAACGACAGCAGCTTGTCGCCGTCGATGTCGCGGGAGGCTATGAGGGCCTCGGCCACCGACTCGGTGACGTTCCAGTCGCCCTGCTGGGCCAGGGCGGTCTTGAACTCGGCCGCGGTGATGAACCCGTCACCGTCCTTGTCGATCCGCCCGAAATGTGCGCGCGCTTCCTCGATGTCCGCCACCGGACCGCCCCTCGTCTCGTGCTCCTGCTGTCGTAACTGACGCCGGCCAGGTTAACCGCCCGCGGAGCGGCCCACGCTCGTGGCCGGCGCCGTCCCCTCAGGGCGTCGGAAACGCCCTAGCGGAAGACCCCGGTGTGGCCGAGCGAGTAGCGGCCCGGCTGCGGGTAGACCGCGAGGCCGTGCGGGCCGTTGCCGACGGGGATGCGGGCCAGCTGCCTCCCGGTGCGGGTGTCGATCGCGTACACCTCGGCGTCGTACCGGCCGGACAGCCACAGGACCTTGCCGTCGGCGGAGACGCCGCCCATGTCGGGGCTGCCGCCGTCGGGCAGGCGCCACTTCTTGGTCAGCCTGTTGCGGCGGAAGTCGAAGACGGAGACGCTGCCCTCGCCGCGGTTGGAGACGTACATCTCGCGGGAGTCACGGCTGACGTACAGGCCGTGGCAGCCCTTGCCGGTGGGCAGCAGCTCCGGCGTGGCGAACGTCTCGCCGTCGAGGACCCACATGCCGTGGGCCATCATGTCGGCGATGTAGAACCGCTTGCCGTCCGGGGAGAGCTTCACGTCCTGCGGCATGGCGCCCTCGAAGGGCAGCCGCTGCTTGGCGACCACCTTCATCCGCTCGGTGTCCACCTTGAGCAGTTCGCCGCTGAACTCGCAGGAGACGACGAAGTACCGGCCGTCGAGGGAGAAGTCGGCGTGGTTGACGCCGTAGCAGGCGACCGGCTCCGTCCTGACCTCCTCCATGGTGTGCGCATCGCGGAAGACCAGCTCGCGGTCGAGGGAGGCCATCACGACGGCGTACTTCCCGTGCGGGGTGAAGTAGAGGTTGTACGGGTCGTGGACCTCGACCGGCTTCCCGGCCCGGCCCGTCCGCGGGTCGATGGGGGTGAGGGTGTGGCCGCGGTTGTTGTTGACCCAGAGGGTCTTCAGGTCCCAGGAGGGCACGACGTGCTGGGGCTGGCGGCCGACCCGGATCGTCTCGATCACCTCGTACGTCCTCGGGTCGATGACGGAGACGGTGTCGGACTCGGAGTTGGGGACGTAGACGCGGGACGGGAAGTCCCGGACCACCGGGGAGAGCCGGTTCGGGCGGTCGGCGGCGTAGACGTCCCGCGGATCAAGGACGGGCGGCATGCCGGGCAGGCCGCGCACGGCCGGGGCCCGCCCGGACTCACGGGCGGCCCGGGCGGTCGTGCGGGACTCCCCGGCACGGTCGTCGGCCCCGGTGCCGCAGGCGGCGAGGGCGGTGAGGGCGGTGGCGGCGATCAGGGCGCGCCGGAGGAGGGTGCGCCCGGGGGTGGCGGCAGAGGGCGCGGAAGGCGCGAGCGGGGTCACCCGCACCATTCAAGACCGTTCCGTACCGTGATGCGGCGATTGATCCGTGTGCGCCGTGTACGGGTCGCGGCTCGCTCAGGCGCCGCTACCGGTCCGCCACGCGCATCTCGAACCACGTCGTCTTGCCGCGGGGCAGCAGGTCGACGCCCCAGCGGTCGGAGAGCTTGTCGACGAGGAAGAGGCCGCGGCCGCTGACGTCCAGCTCCTGCACCGGCATCAGACAGGGCAGGCCGCGGGAGGGGTCGCGGACCTCGACGCGGATCCAGCCGCGACGGTGGCGCATCCGGAGGCCGAAGACACGGGCGCCGGTGTGGCGGACGGCGTTGCCGACGAGTTCGGAGACGAGGAGGACCGCGTCCTCGGTCATCCTGGGACCGAGGCCCCACTGGCGCAGCAGCACGACCTGGGCGAGGCGTCGTGCGGTGGCCGCGGATTCGGGGCGGGACGGCAACGGGACCTCGCTCTCCGTGGGGTCCCCGAGCAGTTCCAGGGCTTTCAGCGCCTGTTCGTCCTCGACCGCAGGCGACCAGCGCGCCGCGGTCGCACGTCCGTGCTGCCGCGGCTGTTCGATACCTTCCAGCCCCGCCATGCCCCCCATCATGGCCGCCCGGGGCACGACCCGGGGCCGTTCCGGAGGAATGGCTCCCTCGGAACCATCCGTTCCGAGGGGCTGCGCAGGCATATGCCGCAGGCAGGAAACATCTCATAAAAGCATCGGTGAGCTGGGGCGACAGCTTGCCGTCCGACGGCCGGGCCCGGCGCGGCGCCATCATTCCTTAAGACTGGCTTAAGGTACCTATAAACCGCCCTATCGGGGGATTACGAGTATGACGGGGCGTCAACGCGAGCCCGGGAGCCCGCGGCCTCACACGAACTTCGCCTTGCCCGGGCCCTCCTCCACGAAGCTGCGCATGCCGCGCTCCCGGTCCTCCGTCGCGAACAGGCCGGCGAAGGCGTTGCGTTCGATCGTGAGCCCGGCCTCCAGGTCCGTCTCCAGGCCGGCGTCGATCGCCTCCTTGGCCGCGCGCAGCGCGAGCGCGGGTCCCCGCGCCAGTTCGGCCGCCCACGCGTGCGCCCGCGCGTACACCTCCCCGGCGGGGACGACCCGGTCGACCAGGCCGAGGGCGAGCGCCTCGGCGGCGTCGACGACGCGGCCGGTGAAGACGAGGTCCTTGGCCTTCGACGGACCGATCAGCCGCGCCAGCCGCTGGGTGCCGCCCGCGCCCGGGATCAGGCCCAGCTTGATCTCCGGCTGCCCCAGCCTGGCGTTCTCCGCGGCGACGCGGTGGTCGGCGCAGAGCGCCAGTTCGCAGCCGCCGCCCAGCGCGTAGCCGTTGACGGCGGCGACGACCGGCTTGGGGATGCGGGCCACGGCACTGAAGGAGTCCTGCAGGGTCCGGGAGCGCGCGACCATCGCCGCGTGGTCCATGGCCTGCATCTCCTTGATGTCCGCGCCGGCCGCGAACACCTTCTCGTTGCCGTGGAGCACGACCGCGCGCACGTCGTCGCGGCGCGCGGCCTCCTCGGCGAGCTCCTTCAGGCGGTCCTGGGTGGCGATGTCCAGCGCGTTCATCGGCGGCCGGTCGAGACGGAGGGTGCCGACGCCCTCGGCGACTTCGAGATGCACAGTCATGGGGGCAGGTTAACGGCCACTAACGACAGCGGACCCCGATGGATCACGCCTTCCAGTCCTCCCAGCGCATGTTCCATCCGTTGTACCCGTTGTCGGGGGCGACGGTCGCGTCGTTGGAGTTCTTCACGACCACCACGTCGCCGATCATCGAGTTGTCGTAGAACCAGGCGGCCGCGGTCGTGGGGTCGTAGCCGCCCCGCACGTCGCGCAGGCCTATGCAGCCGTGGCTGGCGTTGTAGTAACCGAAGGCGCCGCTCCAGTAGTTGCCGTGGATGAAGGTGCCGGAGGTGGTCAGGCGCATGGCGTGCGGGACGTCCGGTATGTCGTACTGGCCCGCGTAGCCGACCGTGGCTCCGTTCATCCGGGTCACCTCGTAGCGCTCACTGATGACCATCTGACCGTTCCAGGTCTCGTAGCCCGGCGCACCCGTGGTGACGGGGAGGGTCTTGAGGACCTTGCCGTCCCGCTCGACGATCATCTCCTTGGTGCTGACGTCGGCGGTGGAGATCTGGCTGCGGCCGATCGTGAAGGAGATCCGCTCCGTCTGCTTCCCGTAGACGCCGGAGCGGCCCTCGACGCCGTCCAGGTTCAGGTCCACGGTCACCTTCGTCCCGGGCTTCCAGTAGCGCTCGGGGCGGAAGTCGATGCGGTTCTCGCCGAACCAGTGGCCCACGACCTCGACCTCCGGCTCGGTCTTCACCGTGATCGCCCGCTGCACGTCACCGGGTTCGGTGATGCCCTGGTCGAAGGTGAGCGAGAACGGCATGCCGACCCCGACCGTGGCCCCGTCCTCGGGCACGGAGGCGCCCTCGAAGGTCTTCTCGGGCTTCAGCGTGGTGAAGGCGGACCGCTCCGTGGCCTCGCGGCCGTCGGTGTCCTCGGCCACGGCGTGGACGGTGTACTCGGTGGCCGACCTGAGGTGGCCGGACGGCGTCCAGGCGGTGCCCTCGCCGGTGATCCGTCCCTCGACCTCGTTGCCCTCGGAGTCCTTCACCTCGACCCTGGTCAGCCTGCCCTCGGCGGCGGTGACCTCCACGGCGCCGGTGGTGTCCACCGCGCCCGCGCCGTTCTTCGGGGCTATCGTCACCACGGCCTTCGAGGTCTTGGGCGCGTCGTCCCCTGAGCACGCGGTCGCCGCGAGCAGCAGCACGCCCAGTACCAGCGCCAGGGCGCCCCGTATCCCCCGCCCGCGCGCCCGCGCCACCCGGTCCCCCGGTGCCCGCGCGCCAGCCGCCCCCGCCCCCATCGGTCGCCCGTTCACGTTCGCGCCTCCCCTCGCACGGCCCGTTCAGGTCCGTACGCCCACGCGTCCACGGCGCGTTCCCGCCCCGTGCCGCCCCCTTGGTGTCCACCCCTGTGTCAGTGCTATATCGGGTTACGTCACCGCGCCACCCGCTTTCCACTGCTTCCACCCCATGTTCCACCCTCCGAGCCCGTTGTCTGGAGCGACCTTTTTGTCATTGCTGTTGACGACTTCGACGACGTCCCCGACGAGGCTGCGGTCGAAGAACCAGCCCGCCGGGGTGCCGGAACTGCCGCCCTTCACATCGCGCAGGCCGACACAGCCATGGCTGACATTGGCGTTGCCGAAGACGTCCGGGGCCCAGTAGTTGCCGTGCAGGAAGGTGCCGGAGCCGGTGAGCCGCATGGCGTGCGGGACGTCCGGGATGTCGTACTCGCCCTTGCCGTCGGCCCGCTTGAAGCCGACCGTGGCGCCGTTCATCCGGGTCATCTCGAGCAGTTCGGTGACGACCATCTTCCCGTTGTACGTGGTGGTCCTCGGCGCCCCCGCCGTGATGGGCAGGGTGGCGAGGAGCCCGTCGCCGCGCCGCACCCTCATGGTGTGGGCGGCCGCGTCGACGAGGCTGGTCTGGTGGCGGCCGACGGTGAACGAGAACGTCCGGTGCTGCAGCCCGTACACACCGGGCGCGCCCTCGACGTCGCGCAGCCGCAGCCCGACGGTGACGCGGGTGCCCGGCCTCCAGTAGTGCGCGGGCCGGAAGTCCAGGCGGCCCGCGCCGAACCAGTGCGGCCGGATGTCGACGGCGGGCCGGGCGGTGACGCGGACGGCCCGTTCGACGGCGGCCCGGTCGGCGATGCGCCGGCTGAACTGCAGGGAGACGATCATTCCGGTGCCGACGGTGGACCGTTGTTCCGGTACGACGTAGGCGACGAAGCGCTGGTCGGGCACGTACGTCGTGAAGGTGGTGTGCCGTGCCGAGCGGCGCCCGTGCCCGTCCAGGGCGACCGCGTCCACGGTGTACCGGGCGGCCAGTGCCAGCCTGCCGGAGCCGGTGGGGCGCCAGGACGCCCGGTCCACGGAGAAGGTCCCCGGCACGGGTGTCTCCTGGGCATCCTGGGACCGGACGACCTTCACGGACTCCAGCCGGCCGTCCGGCACCCGCACCTCGAACCGCGCGCCGGCGCGGACGCCCTCGCTGCCGTCCCCGGGTGTGACACGGATGCTGTCCCGCGGCGCCCCCGGCTCGCCGACGATTCCGTCCGGCACGCAGCCGGCGGCCCCCGCCAGGAGTCCTGCCCATGTCAGTACGGCGGCCAGCACGGCCCCGGCGCGCCCCGCGCGCGTGTGCAGATGCTTCACGTGCGGCCCAACGACGGCGTGTGCCCCCGGGAAACGTGAGTGCGAGCCACGCCCTGGGCAGAACACTGGGGAGGACGACACGACGGCGGGCCGCGTCCGCGAGCGAGCCGGAGGGGCGCGCCGGGGTCGTCAGGGGTGAGAGCGTCGTACGCCCGCGGGACCGGGCGGGTCACCCCTGCGGCACCGGCGACGGCGTACCGGAGACGGACGGCGCACCGGGACGTACCGCCGCCCGCCCTTGTGTCCGTGCCGTGCCGCCCGAGCCGCAGGAGGCCCTCAGGTGTCGAGCCCGCCCGAGCAGGAGGCGGTCCGGGAGCAGCCCGGACCGGCCGCGCACCCGGCCGCCGTGCCGGACGGTGCGCGGAGCACGGCCGCCCCGGTGCCCGTCCGGCCGGGTGCGCCCACCCCGCTCGGGGCGCGGTACCGGGTGGGCGCGGACGGGGTCGCGGGCACCAACTTCGCGCTGTGGGCGGGCGGGGCGGAGGCCGTGGAGCTGTGCCTGTTCGCCGCGGACGGCGCGGAACGGCGGCTGCCGCTGACCGAACTGACGCACGAGATCTGGCACGGCTTCGTGCCCGGGGTGGAGCCCGGGCAGCAGTACGGCTACCGCGTGCACGGCCGCTGGGACCCGTGGACCGGCGCCCGCTGGAACCCGGCGAAGCTGCTCCTCGACCCGTACGCGCGTGCGATGGACGGGGAGTTCGCGCTGCCGCCGGAGGTGTACGGGCACGTGCGGGACTGGCCCGAGCAGCACGTGGCGGACACGGTGCGCGACGACCGGGACTCGGCGCCGCACGTGCCGAAGGGCGTCGTGGTCCACGACGACGCGCCCGACGACGAGTGGACCGACGACCGGCGCCCGAAGACGCCGTGGGCGGACTCGGTCATCTACGAGCTGCACGTGCGCGGCTTCACCGCACGCCACCCCGGGGTGCCCGAGGAGCTGCGCGGCACGTACGCGGGGCTCGCGCACCCGGCCGCGATCGAACACCTCGTGAAGCTGGGCGTGACGGCCGTGGAGCTGCTGCCGGTGCACCAGTTCGCCCACGAGGACCACCTGCTGCGGAGGGGCCTGCGCAACCACTGGGGGTACAACTCGATCGGCTACTTCGCCCCGCACGCGGCGTACGCGGCCTCGGGGACGGCCGGGCAGCAGGTCGGCGAGTTCCGGCGGATGGTGCGGGCACTGCACGCGGCCGGCATCGAGGTCATCCTCGACGTGGTCTACAACCACACCGCCGAGGCGGGCGAGTTCGGGCCGATGCTGTCGCTGCGCGGGATCGACAACCGCGGCTACTACCGCCTCCAGGCGGACCCCCGCCGGTACGCGGACTACACCGGCTGTGGCAACACCCTGCACGTGGTGCAGCCGCACGTGCTGCGCCTCATCACGGACTCGCTGCGCTACTGGGTGACGGAGATGGGCGTGGACGGCTTCCGCTTCGACCTGGCCGCCGCGCTGGCCCGCTCGATGCACGACGTCGACATGCTCTCCCCGTTCCTCGCGGTGATCGCCCAGGATCCGGTGCTGCGACGGGTCAAACTGATCGCGGAGCCCTGGGACGTGGGCGCGGGCGGCTACCAGGTGGGCGCCTTCCCGCCGCTGTGGACGGAGTGGAACGACCGCTACCGGGACGCGGTACGGGACTTCTGGCGGGGCGCGCTGCCGGACGTACGGGAGATGGGGTACCGGCTGTCGGGGTCGAGCGACCTGTACGCGTGGGGCGGCCGGCGCCCGTACGCGTCGGTCAACTTCGTCACCGCGCACGACGGTTTCACCCTGCGCGACCTGGTGAGCTACGAGCGCAAGCACAACGAGGCGAACGGCGAGGGCAACCGGGACGGCACGGACGACAACCGGTCCTGGAACTGCGGCGTGGAGGGCGAGACCGACGACCGGCACGTCACCGCGGTGCGGCGGCGGCAGCTGCGGAACCTGCTGACGACGCTGCTGCTGTCGACGGGCGTGCCGATGCTGGTCGCGGGCGACGAGATGGGCCGCACCCAGGGCGGCAACAACAACGCCTACTGCCAGGACAACGAGACCGGCTGGGTGGACTGGTCGCTGCTCGAGGATCCCGGCTGGAAGGCGCTGCTCGACCTGACCTCCCGCCTCCTCGCGCTCCGCCACGCACACCCGGTGCTGCGCCGGCGGGCGTTCTTCTCCGGCCGGCCGCACTCCTCGGACGGGCTGCGGGACCTGGCGTGGTTCACGGCCCGGGGCGCGGAGATGACGGAACAGGACTGGTACGCGCCGGCCGCGACGCTGGGCATGTACCTCTCCGGCCGCGACATACCCGGACGGGACGAGCGGGGCGAGAAGGTGCTGGACGACAGTTTCCTCGCCGTCCTGCACGCCGGGGAGCGCCCGGTGCGGTTCCTGCTGCCGGGGGCGCCGTGGGCGGAGCGGTACGAGGTGGTCGTCGACACCTCGCGGGAGGACCAGTCCCGGGCGCCGGACGGGACGCACCCGGCGGGGGCGGCGATCACGGTGCCGGCCCGGTCGGTGCTGCTGCTCAGGGTCGCCGGCTGAGCTCCGTCCCGCCGCTCCCGTCGAACGAAAACTCGGTGGGCAGTGTCGGTGCCGGTCCGTAGGCTCCCCCCTGATGCCCACGACACCCGCACTCGCCGACGACCGCTCCACCGTCCGTACCCTGCTGCGCCTGTGGCCGTACGTGCGGCCGGTACGCGCCAGACTCCTCACCGCCGCCGCCGTGGCGGTCCTCGCGTCCTGCATCGGGCTGGTGATCCCGCTCGTCCTCAAGTGGCTGGTGGACGGGCCGGTCGCCGAGCGCGACCCGCGGGGCGTGTGGCTCGGGGCGCTGTACCTGCTGCTGCTCGGGCTCGCCGAGGCGGGGCTCTTCGGGCTGCGGCGGTGGCTGGTGGCGCGGCCGCTGGCCGGTGTGGAGGCGGGGATGCGGGCGTCCCTGTACCGGCACCTCCAGCGCGTGCCGATCGCCTTCCACGACCGCTGGGCGTCGGGACAGCTGCTGTCGCGCTCCACCACGGACCTGATGCTGCTGCGCATGTTCCTCGCCTTCCCCCTGACGTTCCTGCTGGTCAACGGGGTGACCATCGTGGTCGGCGTGATCATCATGCTGCTCATGGACTGGACGCTCGGCCTGGTGATCCTGATCCCGGCCGTCCCGGTGATGATCACCTGCATCGTCTTCGAGAAGCGCTACGCCCAGGTCGCGCGGCGCGCCCAGGACCAGGTCGGCGATCTGACGACGGTCGTCGAGGAGAGCGTCCTCGGCATCAGGATCATCAAGGGGTTCGGCCGCCACCGCAGCCAGGCGCGGGCCTTCAAGGAGCTGTCCCGGACGCTGCGCGGCACCGAGCTGCACAAGGCACGGCTGCTCGCCACGATATGGGCCGTGATCGTCACGCTGCCCGAGCTCGCCATCGGCGCGGCCCTGGTGCTGGGCACCGTGCGGGTGTCCGACGGCGCCCTGTCGGCGGGCACGCTGGTGGCCTTCCTGTCCACGGCCCTCGCCCTGCGCTGGCCCGTGGACTCCATCGGCTTCCTGCTCGCGATGACGCAGGAGGCGGCGACCGCCACGGAGCGGTACTTCGAGGTGATGGACGCCGAGCCGGAGTCGGGCACGGCCCCCGCCCCGGCCGCGCCCACCGCCGCGGCCCACCGGAAGGACGCGCGCCACGGGGACGACGGGCTGCGCTTCCACGCCGTGCGGTTCCGCTACCCCGACGCCCCGCGGGACGCGCCGTACGTGCTGGACCGCATCGACCTGCACATACGCCACGGTGAGTCGATGGCCCTGGTCGGCGCCACCGGCACCGGCAAGACCACGCTCACCGCGCTGATCCCCCGGCTGCACGAGGTGACCGAGGGCCGGATCACGCTCGACGGCGAGGACATCACGGCGATGTCCCGCGAGGAGCTGCGAGCCAAGGTCGCCGTCGCCTTCGAGGAGCCGACCCTCTTCTCCGCCGGCGTCGGCGAGAACGTGCTGATGGGCGCCGCCGGCGAGGCCGGCCGGGCGGAGCTGGACCGGGCGCTGGCCGTCGCCCAGGCCGACTTCGCGCACACGCTGCCCGAGGGCACCGACACCCAGGTCGGCGAGCAGGGGCTGAGCCTGTCCGGCGGCCAGCGGCAGCGGCTCGCGCTGGCGCGGGCGGTCGTCGGCCGGCCCCGTTTCCTCGTCCTGGACGACCCGCTGTCCGCGCTGGACGTGCACACCGAGGCCGCCGTCGAGACCGCCCTGCGCCGGGTGCTCGCCGACACCACCGCCCTGATCGTGGCCCACCGCCCGTCCACGGTGCTGCTCGCCGACCGCGTCGCCCTGCTCTCCGGCGGCCGCATCACCGCCGTCGGCACCCACCACGAACTGCTGCGCACCAACGCCGAGTACGCCTGGCTCATGTCGGGCGCGGACCACGCCGCCGACGGGCCGCCCGGCACGTCCGTCGCCGGCGCCGGCGCCATGGAGGAAGCCCACCGATGACGACGCCCACGACACCGGCGCCGGCCGCCACCGGCCACGACGACCCGGACGACACCCGGGCGGCGCACGGCACCGGCGACCCCTTCGACAGCGATGTGCTGCCCACACCCCCGGGCGCCACGGCCGCGCTGCTGCGCTCGCTGCTGGCCCCGATGAAGGGCCGCGTCGCCGTGACGACGACCGTGCTGCTGGTCCAGCAGGCGGCGGTCCAGGCGGGCCCGTTGCTCGTCGCGTACGCCATCGACAGCGCCGTGCCCGCGCTGCGCCGCGACGACCACGGCCCGCTGGTCCTGGTGGCCGTCGCCTACCTGCTGTGCGCGCTGGCCTCCGGCGGGCTGCAGTACCTGTTCATCCGCGTCGCCGGCCGGGTCAGCCAGGACGTGCTGCTCGACCTGCGCGGCCGGATCTTCCGCCACGCGCAGGCGCTGAGCGTCGACTTCCACGACCGGTACACCTCGGGGCGGCTGATCTCCCGCTCCACCACCGACGTGGAGTCGCTGCGCGAACTGCTGGACGAGGGACTGCAGGAACTCGTCACCGTCATCCTGTCGTTCGTCTACATCACGGTCATGCTGCTCTGGCTGGACCTCGGCCTGGGTGCGGCCGCGCTGGCCTCCCTCGTCCCGCTCTATCTGCTGGTACGGCTCTACCAGCGGCGCGCGGTCCGCGTGTACCGGCTGCGCTCGACCGCCATCGCCGCCGTCATCGTGAAGTTCGTGGAGACGATGAACGGCATCCGCCCGGTGCGCGCCTTCCGCCGCGAGGCCGCCAACGACGCCGAGTTCGGGAAGCTGAACCACCGCCACGAGCGCACCAACGGCGACGCGATCCTGGAGATGGCCCGCTATGTGGTCGGCTCCCGGCTGGTCGCCAACACCGCGGTCGCGGCCATCGTGCTGTGGGGCGCCTACCGGGTGGCGGACGACGCGCTGGCCCTCGGGGTGCTGGCGGCCGCGGTGCTGTACCTGCGCCGGCTCTACGACCCGATCGACCGGCTCGGCATGTTCCTGAACTCGTACCAGTCGGCGGCGGCCTCGCTGGAGAAGATCGCCGGGCTGCTGGCGCAGGCACCGTCGGTGCCGGAGCCCGAGGTGCCCCTGGCCCTCCCGGCCCTCGCGTCCGAGCACCCGGGCCGCGAGGTCGTCTTCGACGGCGTCCGCTTCGCCTACCGCACCGGCGGCGAGATCCTCCCCCGCTTCGACCTCACCCTCCCCGCCGGGCAGACGGTCGCGGTCGTCGGCTCGACCGGCGCCGGGAAGTCCACCCTGGCCAAGCTGCTCGCCCGCTTCTACGACCCCACGGACGGCCGGGTACTGCTCGACGGCGTCGACCTGCGCGACCTCGCCGTGTCCGAGCTGCGGCGCGGCGTGGTCATGGTCACCCAGGAGGCGTTCCTGTTCTCGGGCACGGTCGCCGAGAACATCGCCATCGGCCGCCCCGACGCGACCGCTGAGGAGATCGAGGAGGCGGCCCGGGCGATCGGCGCGCACGCGTTCATCAGCGAGCTGCCCGACGGCTACGACACCGACGTGCGCAAGCGGGGCGGCCGGATCTCCGCCGGGCAGCGCCAGCTGGTGGCGTTCGCGCGGGCGCTGCTGGCCGACCCGGCCGTGCTGATCCTCGACGAGGCGACCAGCTCGCTGGACATACCCGGTGAACGGGACGTGCAGCGCGCGATGCTGACCGTGCTCAAGGGACGCACGGCGGTCGTGATCGCCCACCGGCTCTCCACCGTCGGTATAGCCGACCGGGTCCTGGTGATGGAGCACGGACGGATCGTCGAGGACGGCTCCCCGGCCGACCTGATCGCGGGCACCGGCCGCTTCGCCGACCTGCACCGGGCCTGGCAGGACAGCCTCGCCTGATCCGTCCCGGCTACTCCTCCCGCCCGGCCCCGTACACGAACTCGGTCCGGTCCGGGTGCAGGACCAGCTCCACCGGCGGGCGGCCGTCCCAGGTGTGGCCGGGGCCGTGGTGGTGGCGGGACTCGTAGTGCCAGGCCAGGTTCCCTGCGATCAGGTGGCCCACCGCCTCCAGGTACCGGTCCAGGTCACCGCCGAGCCCATGGTGCCGGTAGCGGGCGCGCAGGGTCCGGCAGGCGCGGGTGTACTCGTCGTCGGCGTCCGCGACGCGGCGCAGCAGGACGTCGACGGCGGCCTGGACCGTCAGGCCCTGGTGCCGCATCAGGGACAGCAGCAGGTTGAGGCCGTCGCCGGTGCGGAGCTCCCCGCGCAGGCCGAACAGGTCGTCGACCAGCACCATGTGCGTGCCCGCGACGCGCCACAGGCCGGCCAGGTCGGCGTCCCGCTCCATCAGCTCCGTCAGGTCGATGCCGAGACCGTGCTCGAGGGGCAGCAGGACCGTCTCGCCGCCGGTGCACAGGCGGCGCAGCGGGAAGCACACGTCGGGGTGGACGGTGTGCCCGCCGGCCCGCAGGGAGCTCTCCATGACGAGGGCCTCGGCCCAGCGCCGGTGGGCGCGCGCGTGCCGGCGGCGCAGCCCGGCCGTCATCGCCCCGGTCAGCTCGGCCCGGGCGTCCTTGTACGCGGTGGCGTACGGGCTGGTGTCGTCGCCGGTGCCGTCGAGCATCCGCAGCAGGTCGTCGTGGGCCTCCCACTCCTGCGCCGCCGGGTCCGCGAAGGCGGACAGCAGGGTGTACAGGCGGCTGATGGAGGTCAGCGCGGTGGGGCGGGCGGTGGGGTAGCACCAGCACACCCAGCGGGGGATCCGCCGCGCGAGGAACGTCTCCCTGCGTGGTCCGCCGGTGAAGGGCACGGCGTGCGCGAGCCAGGTGTCCTCGGCCTCGGTCAGCGCGGCGTGCGCGGGGTGCAGTCTCGCCCGGCCGGGGTGCGGGAGGGTGCCGATGCGGATGCGCGTCGCGGCGGCCGGTGAGGTCTCGCGGATGGGCCGGGTGATCATCGTTCTTCCCCTGCTCGCCGGGGTCTGTCCACAGGCTCCGAGCCTGCCAGTCCGCCCCGGTGACCAGCAGGGCGGCCGACGCGGCGCACGGGGCGCGGGCGCGGCTCAGCACGCCGTGACGTACCCCCGCCCACGCCGATGCGGTACCTCTGTCCCCTTTGGTCCCCTTGCGTCCTGGCCGTACGTCAGTCCGGCACTCGTACAACTCGGGGTACCGCCCTAGGCTTTGGCCCCATGCCCCACACGGATGGCCGACCCCCACACGGCCCCTTCGACGACGCCCCCGCACCCACCCCCTCCCCGGACGGCCCCTTCCCCGACGGCCCCTTCACCTACGAGCAGGTCGGCGCGACCCTGTCCGGCCACTGCCCGCCCGGCTTCCACCCCCTGGAGGTACGCACCCGCATCGGCGAGGGCGAGGACGTCTTCGAACGCGCCTCCCGGGCCGTGCTGACCTGGGAGCTGCACCGGGCGATCGGCGTGGGCGTCGAGGCCGCCGCCCCCGAGGCCGCTCCCGGGGTGGACATCACGGTCACCCTCGCCGGCCTGATCAAGGCCCCGTGCCGGGTGGTCTGGACGCTGGACGAGCCGCGTCGCCGCGGATGGGCCTACGGCACCCTCCAGGGTCACCCCGAGTGCGGCGAGGAGGCCTTCGTGGTCACCCGTACAGGGGACGGGACGGTCTGGCTGACGGTGACGGCGTTCAGCCGTGCGGCCAAGTGGTACGCCCGGGCGGGCGGGGCGGCGACCCGGGGACTGCAGCACGCGTACGCGCGACGGTGCGGGACGGTGCTGCGCGGGCTGTGCGCGGAGATCCAGGACTGACGCCCCGGACACGGCGGGCACGGCGGGGGCGCACCGCGGCGCGGTGCGCCCCCGCCGTCCCGGCTCAGCGCAGGAGCACGCCCGCGCCCTCCCCCGACTCCTCCGACGGCACCGCCAGCAGCCCGAGCTCCGCGGCCGAGGCCAGCAGCGGGTGGGCCGGCAGCACGCGCACGGTGTACCCGAACGGTCCGGTGCGGTCCAGGGACAGCGGGCCCTCGTACACCCACCGGCCCTCCGTGTCCGGGCCGCCCGTCGGCTTCAGCGGCACGCACTCGGCGTCCGCGATGCGGTCCTCCCCGTCCACCCGGCCCGACACCGCCTGCACCTCGACGTCGTCGGGGGCCAGCCCGCCGAGCCCCACGAGGACCCGCAGCGACAGGGTGGTGCCCAGTTCCGCCGTGGTGGTCACCGCGGAGGTCTCGACGTGGTCGACCGTGACGTCGTGCCAGGCGTCGCGCACCCGGCCCTTCCACTCGGCCAGGTCGCGGGCCGCGTCCGGGGTGAGCGCGCGGTGGGAGCGGGCCGCGGGCGCGTACAGGCGCTCCACGTACTCGCGCACCATCCGCCCGGCCAGCACCTTGGGACCGAGGTGGGTCAGCGTCTGGCGGACCATCTCGATCCAGCGGTCGGGCAGCCCGCCCTGGCCGCGCTCGTAGAAGCGCGGCGCGACCCGCTTCTCCAGCAGGTCGTACAGGGCGGAGGCCTCCAGGTCGTCCCGGCGGTCCTCGTCGGTGGCCTGGCCGTCCGCGGTGGGGATCGCCCAGCCGAAGTCGGGCCGGAACCATTCGTCCCACCAGCCGTCCAGGACCGACAGGTTCAGACAGCCGTTGAGGGCCGCCTTCATCCCGCTCGTCCCGCACGCCTCCAGCGGCCGCAGCGGGTTGTTCAGCCAGACGTCGCAGCCCGGGTACAGCTTCTGGGCCATCGCCATGCCGTAGTCCGGCAGGAAGACCAGCCGGTGGCGTACGCGCGGGTCGTCCGCGAACCGGACCAGCTCCTGCACCAGCCGCTTGCCGCCGTCGTCCGCCGGGTGGGCCTTGCCCGCCACCACGATCTGCACCGGCCGCTCGGAGTCGAGCAGCAGGTCCAGCAGCCGGTCGCGGTCGCGCAGCATCAGGGTGAGGCGCTTGTACGAGGGCACGCGGCGCGCGAAGCCGATGGTCAGCACGTCGGGGTCGAGCACCCCGTCGATCCAGCCGAGCTCGGCCGTACCCGCGCCGCGCTGCCGCCAGGACGCGTACAGCCGCCGCCGGGTCTCCTCCACGAGCTGTTCGCGCAGGGAGCGCCTGAGTTCCCAGATCTCCTGGTCGGGGATGTCGGCGACGGAGTCCCAGCGTTCCGAGCCGCCGACCGTGAGGGCGTCCTCGGTGCGCTGCGCGCCGATCTGCCGCGCGCCGAGGCGGAACACCTCGGGGGCCACCCAGGTGGGGGCGTGGACGCCGTTGGTGACGGAGGTGATGGGCACCTCGTCCGCGTCGAAGCCCGGCCACAGTCCCGCGAACATCTCCCGGCTGACCTGGCCGTGCAGCAGCGACACGCCGTTCGCGCGCTGGCCGAGCCTGAGGCCCATCACGGCCATGTTGAACAGGTTCGGCTCGCCGCCGGGGTAGGTCTCCAGGCCGAGCCGGAGGATGCGTTCCACGTCGATGCGGGGCAGCTCCGCGTCGGGGCCGAAGTGGCGGGCGACCAGTTCACGGTCGAAGCGGTCGATGCCGGCGGGGACGGGCGTGTGGGTGGTGAAGACCGTGCCCGCCCGGACCGCCTCCAGCCCCGCGTCGAAGTCCAGCCCCTGGTCGTGCAGCTCGGCGATGCGCTCCAGGCCGAGGAAGCCCGCGTGGCCCTCGTTGGTGTGGAAGACCTCGGGCTCCGGGTGGCCGGTGAGCCGGCAGTACGTCCGGACCGCCCGCACACCCCCTATGCCGAGCAGCATCTCCTGGAGCAGCCGGTGCTCGCTGCCGCCGCCGTACAGCCGGTCGGTGACGCCCCGCTCGCCGAGGTCGTTCTCCTCGACGTCGGAGTCGAGGAGCAGCAGCGGTACGCGCCCCACCTGGGCCTGCCAGATCCGGGCCCGCAGGCTGCGCCCGCCGGGCAGCGCGAGGGAGACCTGGGCCGGTGTGCCGTCGGCCTCCCTGAGCGGCACCAGCGGCAGCTCGTTGGGGTCCAGGACCGGGTAGTGCTCCTGCTGCCAGCCGTCCCGCGACAACGACTGGCGGAAGTAGCCGTGCCGGTAGAGCAGGCCCACGCCGATGAGCGGGACACCGAGGTCGCTGGCCGCCTTCAGGTGGTCGCCGGCGAGGATGCCGAGACCGCCGGAGTACTGCGGCAGGGCCGCGGTGATGCCGAACTCGGGGGAGAAGTACGCGACGGCGGCCGGGAGGCCGCCGGATTGCGCCTGGTACCAGCGGTCCCCGCCCACGTAGTCCCGCAGGTCGTCGGCCGCGGCACCCAGACGGCGCAGGAAACGCCGGTCCTCGGCGAGTTCCGCGAGGCGGTCGGCCGGAACGCTGCCGAGGAGCCGTACGGGGTCGCCGCCGGACGCGGTCCAGCGGTCGGGATCGACGGACTGGAAGAGATCACGGGTCTCCGCGTGCCAGGACCAGCGCAGGTTGCGCGCCAGTTCGCTGAGCGGGTGAAGGGCTGCGGGGAGGACGGGTCGTACGGTGAACCTGCGAATCGCCTTCACTTAAGCTTCCACCTTCATGGAGGACGTGCGCGGCCGAGGGGCCCACACCGCTGTGTGCCCCTTCGTCGTCACTGTCGACCGTAGCGGCGCGAGCGCCTCCACAACCACGGCGCATCCGTACCCCGTGTTCCCGCCCGGCCAGCTTCCCGGTGCTTTTTTCGTCCGGATGTCGCCGCAACCTTCACACGGCTTTCACCAGGGATATGGCCGATTCCGCCCCGCCACCCGGCCTTGTGGGGCCCCACAGCGCACGAGAGGCTGCCCAGTGGCGTACCGGCCGTTTTGACCGGAGTCCGGTGAAAGGCGCCGTCGGTACGCCGAGTTGAGGAGGGGAACTCACCATATGACCAAGACCGGAATCCGGCGTCCACGCCGGGCGGCGGGCCTGACGGCGCTCGCCCTGGCCGCGGCGCTTTCGGCCGTCACTCCGCCGGCGTACGCCGCGCCCCAGGGGCGGATACTCGGCACCGGCGACCCCGGATCCGTGAGCGGCAGTTACATCGTGACGCTCAAGGGCGGGACCCGGGCCCGTTCGGCGGCCGGCCACGACGTCGCCGAGGCGTACGGAGCGCGAATAGGCCACACCTACAGCTCGGTCCTGAACGGCTACTCCGTGACGACCGGGGAGCGGCAGGCACGGGAGCTCGCGGCGGACGCCCGCGTCGCCTCCGTCACGCAGGACACCCGAGTGGCCTACGACCACGTCCAGAGGAACCCGCCCTCGTGGGGCATCGACCGGATCGACCAGCCGGACCTGCCCCTGGACGAGAGCTACGACGCACCCGAACCGGAGGGCGCGGGCGTCACCGTGTACGTCATCGACACCGGCATCCGGGCGACCCACGAGGACTTCGGCTCCCGGGCGAGCAGCGGCTGGGACTTCGTCGAGGACGACGCGACCGCCCAGGACGGCCACGGGCACGGCACCCATGTGGCGGGCATCATCGCGGGCACCACGTACGGCGTCGCCAAGAAGGCGCGGGTGGTCGGGGTGCGCGTCCTCGACGACGCCGGTTCGGGCACCACCGCCCAGGTCATCGCGGGCATCGACTGGGTGACCCGGAACGCGCGCAAGCCGGCCGTGGCCAACATGAGCCTGGGCGGTTTCGCCAACGCCCAGCTCGACGCGGCCGTCCGTACCTCGATCGCGTCGGGTGTCACCTTCGCGGTGGCGGCCGGCAACGACGGCATCGCGGCCGACCTCTACTCGCCCGCCCGTGTCAAGGAGGCGATCACGGTCGGCGCCACCGACGACGGGGACCGGCGCGCCCCCTTCTCCAACTGGGGACCGTCCCTGGACGTCTTCGCGCCGGGCGTGTCGATCACCTCCGCGTGGAACACGAGCGACACGGCGAAGGCCACCCACGCCGGTACGTCGATGGCGACCCCGCACGTCACGGGCGCTGCCGCGCTCCGCCTAGCCGCCCATCCGGGTGACACCCCGGCGGAGGTGAGCGATGCGCTCGCAAACGCCGCCGTGGCGGGGAAGGTAACGGCTCGCGGCATCGGATCACCGGATCGACTGCTCCAGGTGAACAGCCCGTAACGCCTGGGGATTTCCACGCATTACGGGGTAGGCGACACCGGTCTCGTCCGCACGGACGAGGCCGGTCTTGTGTGTAGACATACGCGTGAGTAGTTAACAAAGTGCCGGAATGCCCACCCGCATAGGGTGGGAAGGCTCCTCCGGTACGCCCCCAGGTGCCATCTCCCCACCCCCTCGCCGGTTACGACGTTGACGCGGACAGGAGCGGTCATGCCCGCCACGCACCACTCGGCAGCACCTCCGACGACCAGCACCACCCCGGGGCCGCGTGTGCCCCGGGCGAGTGCCGGCCCGCCCTCCGCGGAGCCGGCCCTCCCCCTGATCGGCCGGATACCCGTCCTCGACGTCCGGCCGATGGTCCAGCACGGGCGGCGGCCGGCCAAGGCCGTGGCGGGTGAGGAGTTCGAGATCTCCGCGACGGTGTTCCGGGAGGGGCACGACGCGGTCGCCGCGGACGTGGTCCTGACGGATCCCCAGGGGCGTACCGGGCCGTGGACGCCGATGCGGGAGCTGGCGCCCGGTACCGACCG
The DNA here is from genome assembly GCF_034105845.1 of Streptomyces sp. CRN 30. Taxonomy (NCBI): domain Bacteria; kingdom Bacillati; phylum Actinomycetota; class Actinomycetes; order Kitasatosporales; family Streptomycetaceae; genus Streptomyces; species Streptomyces sp. CRN 30. The sequence continues at coordinate 46,831 of NZ_JAVRHI010000215.1, forward strand.
CTGGGGCGCCACCGTCGCGCTGCCC
>NZ_JAVRHI010000216.1:0-16049 GCF_034105845.1 Streptomyces sp. CRN 30
CTGGCCGTCCGCGCCGCCCAGGGGCGCACCGGCCTCGGGGCGGACCGCGCCGGCCCGGAGGCCGGCGCCGGACGGCCCGGGGTGCCGGTCCAGATCTTCCACGGCCCGGACGACGCCATCGCCCCCTGGGCCCTCTCCCGCCGCCTCGCCGAGCGCGACCCCAACCTCGTCTCCCTGCGCGGTGTCCGGCGGGCCTCGCACGGCGCCATGTGGAACGCCGACCCGGAGGCCTACGAGGAGGCGCTCCGCCGGTTCCTCATCCCGCTGATGTAGGCGGGGCCCGCCGGGCCGCTCAGGAGAAGTGGGCGAAGAACATGTACGTCACGACGGCCAGGAAGATGACGCCGGTGACCCGCATCATCAGGTAGCCCGCGGGTGAGGGCTCGGTCGCGTCGTAGTCCTTCACGAACGGTCGCTGCAGCGGCCGGTTGAGCTGCCACAGCAGTTGCGGTCTCACCACCTGGATCAGTCCCATGACCGCGAAGACGCACAGGAACGCGATGATCATATGGGCCCCCTCTTTCGTCAGCCGTTGTCCGCTCCCGTCTGCCCCCGCCCGGCCGGGTCAGACACCCCTGTGGATCGCTCGGCGGCCGACGGACGGACCAGGCCCCGCCCGGGTTTCTGCGCGGACGTCCGACCGCTCATTCCGTTTCTGCTCCGGTCAAGCCCCCACAGGGCGTCGTCCCCTGAATTCGCCTGCTATGTCGGGCTTCCCGGCGACCTCCCGTGACATTCCGTTTGGGTTTTCGGACCGTCAACCGGAAGACTGCACCCGTGACGTCCCGTAACCCGCGCGACTCCAGGCTCCGACTCGTCGGCCCCCGTACGCTGTCCGCCGCTCCGCGAACCGTGACCCAACGCCGCCGCCCCGCCCCGCGGCCCCCGGAGGGCACGCCTCCGCCCGCGGAGCTGGCCCGCATGGCCCGCGCCCGCCTGGCGGACGCGGCACGGGTCGCCCGCTGGGCCGACACCGCGCTCCGTCCCGGCCGCGGGACGACGGAACCGGGCGGTGCGGACCCCGACACCACGGGCACCCTGTCCGACGCGAGCGCCGAACGGGCCGCGGCCGAGCTCGGACTCCACCCCGACCAGGTCCGCGCCGACTGGGACACGGCGCGCCTCGCCGGCCTCGTCGAGGTGCACGGCGGCAGCGCCCGCCCCGGCTGGCGGCTGCGCGCCTGGAACCGCGACGACAGCGCCGTGCTGCGCGGCTGGGTCGCCCTGTTCGACGCGTGGTCGCTGGCGCAGCCCGAGCCCGCGGGGCGCGAGCCCGCCGCCGTGGCCGAGGTCGTCTCCGCGATGCCCCAGGTGCTCTCCTTCCTCCAGCTCTCCGCCGGGCCCGTCCCGGTGGAGCAGCTCCTCGACCTCCTGGAGCAGCGGGTCACCGAACTGCGCACGGAACGCTGCGAGGTGCCGTACGGACCGCAGCCCGCCCCCGCGCTCGTCCCCGCGCCCGAGTCCGTGGCGCCCGGGTCCGCGGGCGCGGCGGCGGGAACGCCCGCGGCCGCCGGGCAGCCGGACGCCGCGGACGACACCCCGCTCGCCCCGCTCCTCGACTGGGCCCTGCACGCCCTCGCCTCCGTCGGCGCCCTCACCTACGGGGACCGGCAGGCGACCCTCACCCCGCTGGGCAGCTGGGCGGTGTGGGTCAAGCTGGAGCAGATCTGCGTCGCCGCGCAGAGCCCCGCCGGGAACATCGAGGTCGCCGCCGAGGACATGCTGCGCGGCTGCGCCCAGCTGCGCCCCAACGCCGCCCGCGCCGAGTACCGCGCCTGGCTCGCCGCCCGTCCCGTCGGCAGCGCCGTCACCGAGCTGCTCGACGCCGCCCGGGGCGAGGACGCCCTGCTGCGTGGCCTGGCCTTCGAGGCGCTGCGCGTGGTCGGCGCCCCCGCCGAACCCGATGTGCGCGCCGTGGCCGAGGAGACCCCGCTGCGCCCCTACGCCCTGCTGTGGCTGGCCGAGCACGACGGCGCCGACCCCGAGGACGCGCACGAGGTGCTGACCCGCGAGGAGGCGACCTGGCTGTGGGTGGACACCGCGGCGGCCGTCGCCGACCACGGCGAGGCCCCGCTCCTCGTACGGCACCTGGAGTCCGCGGTGCAGCCCACGGTGCCCGCGCTCCTCGACGAGGTCCGCGCGGTCGGGCACCCGCGCACCGTGCAGGTCCTGGTGGCGCTCGCCGCCGCGCACCCCGACCCGGCGCTCGCCAAGGCCGTGCGCCGGGCCGCCTTCCAGGTCCACACCGGAGGCAGCTGAGCGGCGCGGCACCGGGGCGGCACCGGGGCGGCCGTCCGCCGCGTCAGATGCTCACCTCGGGGGCGTACGTGCCGAAGGTCCACACATTGCCCTCGACGTCCCGGGCCAGATACTCCCGCGAGCCGTAGTCCTGGTCCGTCGGGGGCACCAGGATCTCCGCGCCGTGCTCGAGGGCGCGCTGGTGGTGCGCGTCGACGTCGTCCACCACGACGTACACCCCGACGGGACCCGTGCCGTGCATGGCGGTGTCGAAGGCGTCGCCGCTGCCCCGGGAGCCGAGCATCACCGCGCCGTTGCCCTGCACCAGCTCGGCGTGGAGCACCGTGCCGTCCTCGGCCTCGTACACCGACAGCTCGGTGAAGCCGAAGGCCTCCGTGAGCTGTCTGACCGCGGCCTTCGCGTCCGCGCAGAGCAGCGTCGGGTAGATGCTCGGACGCCCGCCGTCCATGCCCGCCATACCGATCACTCCCTCTCGCCCGGCGGCCGAACCGGCGCCGGACACCAACGGAACACGATCCGGCGCCCAGTCTGGCACCCGCCACCGACAGCGCCGGACCGCCGCCGGGCCCGCCCCGCGCCGCCCCCTGCCGGTGACCGAGGCCACGTCCGCCCGCCGGGCAGGGGAGGAAAAACGCTTGCCGCCCCCGGTTAGAATCGGCCCCATGGCCATTCTCCTCGCGCATTAGACGGCGTGACCGCCCTCAGCCGCCCACCCCGCCGTCAACGACCCTGCCCGGGAGTCTGTCCGTGATCACCGCCTCTGGTATCGAGCTGCGCGCCGGTGCCCGCATCCTCATCGAGAACGCCACCTTCCGCGTCGCCAAGGGCGACCGCATCGGTCTGGTCGGCCGCAACGGCGCCGGCAAGACGACCCTGACCAAGGTCCTCGCGGGCGAGGGCATCCCCGCCGCGGGCACCGTCAGCCGCTCCGGCGAGGTCGGCTACCTGCCGCAGGACCCGCGCACCGGCGACCTCGACGTGCTCGCCCGCGACCGCATCCTCTCCGCCCGCGGCCTGGACACCCTGATCCGCAAGATGCGCGAGAACGAGCAGCGCATCGCCAACGGCCAGGGCTCCACCCGCGACAAGGCGATGCGGCAGTACGAGCGCCAGGAGACGGAGTTCCTCACCAAGGGCGGATACGCCGCCGAGGCCGAGGCCGCCACCATCGCCGCCGCGCTCAACCTGCCCGACCGGGTGCTCGGCCAGCCGCTGCACACGCTCTCCGGCGGTCAGCGCCGCCGCGTGGAGCTCGCCCGCATCCTGTTCTCCGACGCGGACACCCTGCTCCTCGACGAGCCGACGAACCACCTCGACGCCGACTCGATCGTCTGGCTGCGCGACTACCTGAAGACCTACCGCGGTGGCTTCATCGTCATCTCCCACGACGTCGACCTGGTCGAGACGGTCGTCAACAAGGTGTTCTACCTGGACGCCAACCGCTCCCACATCGACGTCTACAACATGGGCTGGAAGCTCTACCAGCAGCAGCGCGAGGCCGACGAGAAGCGCCGCAAGCGCGAGCGCCAGAACGCCGAGAAGAAGGCCTCCGCGCTGAACGCGCAGGCGGACAAGATGCGCGCCAAGGCCACCAAGACGGTCGCCGCGCAGAACATGGCCCGCCGCGCCGAGCGCCTGCTGTCCGGCCTGGAGGAGGTCCGCCAGTCCGACAAGGTCGCCAAGCTGCGCTTCCCCGAGCCCGCGCCCTGCGGCAGGACGCCGCTGATGGCGGAGGGCCTGTCGAAGTCGTACGGCTCGCTGGAGATCTTCACCGACGTCGACCTGGCCGTCGACAAGGGTTCCCGGGTCGTCATCCTCGGTCTCAACGGCGCCGGCAAGACCACCCTGCTGCGCCTCCTCGGCGGCGTCGAGCAGCCCGACACCGGCGAGGTCGTGCCGGGGCACGGGCTCAAGCTCGGCTACTACGCGCAGGAGCACGAGACCCTCGACCCCGACCGCACCGTGCTGGAGAACATGCGCTCGGCCGCGCCCGACATCGACCTGGTCGAGATCCGCAAGACGCTCGGCTCGTTCCTCTTCTCCGGCGACGACGTGGACAAGCCGGCCGGCGTCCTCTCCGGCGGCGAGAAGACCCGTCTGGCCCTGGCCACGCTCGTCGTCTCCTCGGCCAACGTGCTGCTGCTCGACGAGCCGACCAACAACCTCGACCCGGCCAGCCGCGAGGAGATCCTCGGCGCGCTGCGCACCTACAAGGGCGCGGTCGTCCTGGTCACCCACGACGAGGGCGCCGTCGAGGCGCTCCAGCCGGAACGGATCATCCTGCTCCCGGACGGCATCGAGGACCTCTGGGGCGCCGACTACGCGGACCTCGTCGCCCTCGCCTGAGGACCCGTGTCATGGCTTCAGGCCGTGAGCGCGCGAGCGGACCAGTCACCGTCACGTCCACTTGATCGAATGACTGATCCACTGCGTATGGATCATTCGGCCGATCCGTGATCCATCATCTGTGTGAGATCTCCTCGTACCCGGGTGTGTTCTCCACCGAATTCGCGGCCGGGCCCCCTCACACCGGGGGCCCGGCCGTCCTGCGTCGCTGACCTGCCACTTCTCCGGAGATCCCGTCCGGACGTACGGATATCTCCGCGCGGAATTCGAGATTCCACTCGTGGGTACGCACTCCCGTCGTCACAACCTTGTCTCACGGACCTTGCCGAATGGGTGGCCATCGGGGGCAAGAGGGGTGATCATGAGGAGACCAGAGCGCACTTCCCATGAGGAGGCACGGGTGGCCGAGACTCTGAAGAAGGGCAGCCGGGTGACCGGCGCCGCGCGCGACAAGCTCGCGGCAGACCTGAAGAAGAAGTACGACTCCGGTGCGAGCATCCGGGCACTGGCCGAGGAAACCGGCCGCTCGTATGGCTTCGTCCACCGGATGCTCAGCGAGTCGGGCGTCACGCTGCGGGGACGCGGCGGGGCGACGCGGGGCAAGAAGGCCCAGTCGGCCTGACACCGGGCGGCCCCTCGTCTTCGACGGTGGCCACCCGGTCGGTCTTCTCCGGGTCCGTGAAGGGCCCGGGGTAACTACGGACCGGCCGGGTGGTTACTGTGCAGTCACTTGCGGACGCCGACGTGCGCGAACCACGGCGTCCATCCGACCGCACCCACCGGAGGCGCCCCATGGCTACGCCCGACCAGGACCTCGCTCCCGTTCTCGACCAGGACGGCGTACGGCTCACCGTCGACGGCGCGACCGCCACGGTGACCCTGACCAACCCCGCCAAGCGCAACGCGCAGAGCCCCGCCCTGTGGCGCGCGCTCATCGAGGCCGGCCGGGTGCTGCCGGGCTCCGTCCGGGTGGTCGTCCTGCGCGCCGAGGGCAAGTCGTTCTCGGCGGGACTCGACCGGCGGATGTTCACGCCGGAGGGCATCGAGGGCCAGCCCTCCTTCACCGAGCTCGCACGCGAAGGTGACGCTGAACTCGACGCGACCATCGCCTCCTTCCAGGAGGCGTTCACCTGGTGGAGGCGGAGCGACATCGTCTCCATAGCCGCCGTCCAGGGGCATGCCATCGGCGCGGGTTTTCAGCTCGCGCTCGCCTGTGACCTGCGCGTCGTCGCGGACGACGTGCAGTTCGCCATGCGTGAGACCGGCCTCGGTCTCGTCCCCGACCTGACGGGCACGCACCCCCTGGTGCGCCTCGTGGGATACGCCCGGGCGCTGGAGATCTGCCTGACCGGACGCTTCGTCCACGCGGAGGAGGCGGTGACCGGCGGTCTCGCCAACCTGGCCGTGCCCGCCGACCGGCTCGACGAGACCGTGGGAGACCTGGCCTCGGCCGTGCTCGCCGCGCCGCGGGACGCCGTCGTCGAGACCAAGGCGCTGCTCCTCGGCGCGCTGGAGCGGACGTACGAGGAGCAGCGCGCCGCCGAACGGGCCGCGCAGGCCCGGCGGCTGCGGGACCTCGCGGGCCTCGGGGAGTAGCGGATGGCGCGGGCGGCGGACGGCGCGCGACCGGTCCGCAGCCGCAGCCGCAGCCGCAGCCGCAGTCGCGCTCCGGTCCGTGTCCGCGGTCTGGTCCGTGTCCGCGCTCCGGTCCGTGTCCGCGCTCCGGTCCGCGCCCGCGTTCCGGTCCGCCCCGTCGTCCGGTCCACCGTTCAGTGGTTCGCCCGGTCCACCGCCGTCACCAGGACGGCCACCGACGGGTGGTCCGGCAGCGCCCCGCCCGCCGCCGTGCGCACCGCGCGCGCCACGTCCAGCGCCCGCCGCTCCGAAGCGACCGCGATCTCCACGCGGACATGACGGCGCGGCAGCGCGGGTCCGGTGCCGATGCGGATCGCGCGGTCCGGCCGGCCCAGGACGCCGGTCAGCCGGGTCACGCCCGGAACGGCCAGCACGGCGGCGGCCACCCGGGCCTCCTCGCCCGCTCCGGCCGGGCCCGGTCCGGGATCGGGTCCGGCCGGTTCCGTGTCCTCCGCACCCTCCACGCCTTCTGTGTCCTCCGCACCCTTCACCTCCTCCGTATCACCGGTGTCGTCCATGTCGGCGGAATCGAGCAGCCCCGTCACCCGCAGGTCGACCTCGGTCACCGTCAGCCCGAGGCGTTCCGCCGCCGTCCGCGCCAGGGCCGCCCGCAGCCGGGCCGCCGTCACCGGGAGCGGTTCGGCGGCCGTGGCGAGCGGGTCCGCCGCGACCCGGACCTCCGCGTCGATGCGCAGCGGACCGGGTGGCAGCGCGCTCGGCGGAGGCGGTACGGCGGGGTCGTGGGACTGCTCCGGGCGGGACGGTGAGAGCCGTAGCCGGCCGAGGCGCGCCCCGCGCACCGAGGCGGCCGTGGAGCGCAGGACCGGTCCGGCCGCCTGCTCCGTGATCCAGGCGCCGTCGCGGGGGCCGCCCAGGGGAAGCACTCTGCCCAGCCCGAGCCGGCGCCGCACCGCGCGCAGGTCCGCACCCGCCGTCGTGTCCGAAAGTGCCGCACGCCGCCGGTCCCCAGCCCGTCCGTCCTCCGTCATTGCTCCAGCCTGCCGCATATCCGGCGCGCCGACAGGCGTCCGCACCTAATGTGGGCGGCAGGTAGACGACCTGAAGGGACGTACGCCATGACGGACATGTCGGAGCGGCACCGGACGGGAAAGACCGAGGGTGAGCCGACCGCGGAGGCGGCCGCGGGCCGCAGGGGCGCCCGGCGGGGCGGCGGCGTGGCCGGCACCCGGGGACGCACCACCATCGCCGACGGGGTCGTCGAGAAGATCGCCGGGCTCGCCGCACGGGACGTGGTCGGCGTCCACGCCATGGGCAGCGGGCTGTCGCGGACCTTCGGCGCCGTGCGCGACCGGGTGCCCGGCGGTTCGAAGTCGATCACACGGGGTGTGAAGGCCGAGGTCGGCGAGGTGCAGACCGCGCTCGACCTGGAGATCGTCGTCGAGTACGGCATGTCCATCGGGGAGGTGTCCCGGGCCGTTCGCGAGAACGTCATCGCGGCTGTCGAACGCATGACGGAGCTCGAGGTCGTCGAGGTCAACATCGCCGTCACCGATGTGAAGCTGCCCGACGAAGAGGAAGAGGAACCGGAGTCCCGGCTGCAGTAGCCGGCCCGCCCAGCCCCGTCCCGCCCAGCCCAACCGAACCGCTGAGGAGCGCACAGCATGAGCATGGCCGTGGTCGGCATGATCGCCGGAATGGTGCTGGGTTTCGCCGGGTACTTCGGCGGATTCGGTGCGTTTCTGCTGGTGGCCGCGTTGGGCGCGGTCGGTTTCGGTGTCGGCCGCTATCTGGAGGGGGACCTGGACATCGGTGCCTTCTTCCGGACGCGTGACGACCGGCGGCGGTGACCCGGGTGAGCGGTGGTGCCGCCGGGGACAGTGGTCCGGGAGGCGGTTTCGGACGTTCTGCGACGGGACGGCCGGCACCGGTGCCGGCGCTTCCGGTCGTCGCCCCGGCCGAGCGCGGCGCGACCCGGATCGCCGACCGGGTCGTCGCGAAGATCGCCGCCCGGGCGGCGCTCGAGGCGCTGGGGCCGCTGCCCGCGGAGGCCGCGCCCCCGCACGCCGGCGTCGACGTCCGTCCCGGCGTTCCCGGCCCCGCCCCCGCGGGCGGGGCTCCCCCCACGACCGTGCACGTCCACGTCGGCCTGGAGCTCGGCTACCCGGGCGACATCGGCGGCCGGTGCGCCGCCGTGCGCCGCCGGGTCGCCGAGCGGGTGGAGGAGCTGGCGGGGATGGAGGTACCGGAGGTGGCTGTCCGGGTGGAGCGGCTGCACCTCACCCACGCATCCGGCACGGTTCGGGGAAGGACGCGATGAGCGAGCCCCAGGACGGCCGGTCCTCGCAGGGCACCGAGGGGACCGGGCCGCCGCCGGTCATGGAGAAGGCACCGCACGGCGTACCCGGCCGGCCCGTCCCGCCGGAGCCCGCCGCCGGCCCCGAGCCGCCGCCCGGCCCGGACGACGGGGGCGGCCGGCAACGGCGCTTCTGGTCCGCGCGCCGGGTCCCCGCCGGGGTGCTCGCCCTGCTGCTGCTCGCCGGCACCGGTCTCCTGCTGTACGACGTCGTCGCCGTCCGGGCCGGCCGGCCCGCCATGGCGTGGCGCGGGACCCTCGCCCGGGAGCTCGCGACACGCCCCCTCGACGACACCTGGATGCTGGCCGGCGCGGGGATCACCGTGGCGCTCGGGCTGTGGCTGCTGCTCCTCGCCGTGACACCCGGTCTGCGGCACGTGCTGCCGATGCGCCGCGTCCACCCCGACGTACGGGCGGGACTGTGGCGGGACGCCGCGGCGCTGGGCCTGCGCGACCGGGCCATGGAGGTGGCGGGCGTGCGCACCGTACGGGTCCGGGTGCGGCGCGGCAGGATCGGTGTCCGGGCGGTCGCGCACTTCCGGGAGCTCGACGAGGTGCGCGCCGACCTCGACACGGTGCTCACCGACGGCATCGGACGGCTCGGGCTCTCCCGGCCGCCCGCGCTGGCCGTGCGCGTACGGCGCCCGGGACGGAAGGACGGGTGAGGACGGTGGACAGGATCGTCAACCGGGTGCTGCTGGGACTCGGCGGGCTGCTGCTCGTGGTGGCGGGCGGGTCCGTGCTCGCCGTCGGCCTCGGTGTGCGGCCGCCGTCGTGGTGGGTGTACGGCGGACGGCACGACGTGCTGCTCGACGACGCCGCGCGGACGCGCTGGCGGGACGCGGGCTGGTGGTGGCCGGCCGTGATCGCCGGGCTCGCCGTGCTGCTGCTGCTCGCGCTGTGGTGGCTGGCCGCCGTGCTGCGCCGCCGCCGGCTCGGCGCGCTCCTCGTGGACACCGGGGACGGCCGGGACGCCGTGCTGCACGGCCCCGCCCTGGAGGAGGCCCTCGCCGCCGAGGCGGAACGGGCGCCCGGCGTGGAGCGCGTCCAGGTGCGGCTGACCGGACGGCGGCGGGCACCCGGGGCCCGGGTGCGGATCCTGCTGGAACCGCACGCGCACCCCCGGGAGGTGCTGGACGGACTCGCCGGGCGGACCCTCGGGCACGCCCGGGACTCCGCCGGGCGGGCCGCCCTCCCCACCGAGGTACGCCTGAGGGCGGCCGGACACCGGGCGGAACGGGTGAACTGAACCGCCCGGGCGCGGGGGAGGAGCGCGGAGCCGGTGGACGAGCCCCGCCGGGGCCGGTCCACGGGCTCTCAGAAACCGTGCCGGGACCCGCCGTCCACGGGCAGCATGATGCCCGTCAGGTACGAGGCGGCCGGCGACAGCAGGAACGCGGCCGTGCGCCCGAACTCCTCCGGGGTGCCGTACCGGCGCAGCGGGATGCGGGCCTCGTTGGCCGCGCGGGTCACCTCCGGGTTCGCGGAGCGCCCGTCCAGCTCCCGTACCCGGTCGGTGTCGATGCGGGCCGGCAGCAGGCCCACCACGCGGATGCCGCGCGGCCCCAGCTCGTCCGCGAGGGACTTGGCGAAGCCCGCGAGGCCGGGGCGCAGGCCGTTGGAGAGGGTCAGGCCCGGGATCGGCTCGTGCACGGAACCGGAGAGCACGAAGCCGATGACGCCGCCCTCGCCGAGCTCCGCCGCGGCCGCCCGCGCCAGGCGGACCGCCCCGAGGAACACCGACTCGAACGCGGCCGTCCACTGCTCGTCCGTGTGGTCCGCGACGAGGCCGGGCGCGGGCCCGCCGACGCTGATCAGGATGCCGTCGAAGCCGCCGAAGTGCTCCCGCGCGGCGGCGATCAGCCGGGCGGGGGCCTCCGGGTCCGCGTTGTCCGCGGCGACCCCCACGGCGTTCCGGCCGAGCGCGTCCGCCGCCGCTGCCGCGGTCCGCTCGTCGCGCCCGCTGACGATCACCTTCGCGCCGTCGGCGACGAGTTCCCGCGCGCTCGCACGGCCCAGCCCGCGGGTCGCTCCGGTGACGACGTACACCCGGTCCTTCAGTCCAAGATCCATGCGCCTATCCTGCCGTCTCGTCCCCGAACAGGGCGAGGGCTGTGCCGACCAGACCGATGTGACTGAACGCCTGCGGGAAGTTGCCGAGCTGGTGGCCGGCGACGGGGTCGTACTCCTCCGCGAGCAGTCCCACGTCGTTGGTGAGCCCCACCAGCCGGTCGAACAGCTCGCGCGCCTCCTTGGTGCGGCCGGCCAGGTGCAGCGCGTCGGCGAGCCAGAACGAGCAGACGAGGAACGTGCCCTCGCTGCCCGGGAGCCCGTCCACGGCCGTCTTCTCGGCGCTGTAGCGACGCAGCAGACCGTCCTGCCCGAGCTCGTCGCGGACCGCGTCGATGGTGCCGAGCACACGGGGGTCGTCCGGCGGCAGGAAGCCGACGCGGGGGATCACCAGCAGCGCGGCGTCCAGCTCCGCAGACCCGTAGGACTGCGTGAACGTGTTCCGCTCGCGGTCGAAGCCCCGCTCGCACACCTCGCGGTGGATCTCGTCCCGCATCTCGCGCCAGCCGTCCAGGTCGCCCCCCAGCTGCGGATCGGCCTCCAGGGTGCGTACCGCGCGGTCCGCGGCCACCCACGCCATCACCTTGGAGTGCACGAACTGCCGCCGCCCGCCGCGCACCTCCCACAGTCCCTCGTCCGGCTCCCGCCACGCCGTCCGCAGGAAGTCCATCAGGGCGCACTGCAGCTTCCACACGTGCGGCTCGGGCGGCAGTCCCGCGGCGCGGGCCAGCGACAGGGAGTTCATGACCTCGCCGTACACGTCCAGCTGCAGCTGTGAGGCCGCGCCGTTGCCCACGCGGACCGGGGACGAGCCGCGGAAGCCCCGCAGCCACGGCAGTTCGTACTCGGGCAGGCGCCGTTCACCGGCCAGCCCGTACATGATCCTCAGGTCCGCCGGGTCACCGGCGACCGCCCGCACCAGCCAGTCGCGCCAGGCCACGGCCTCGTCCTGGTAGCCGGCCGAGAGGAGCGCGCCGAGGGTGAGGGTGGAGTCGCGCAGCCAGCAGTAGCGGTAGTCCCAGTTGCGTACGCCGCCGATCTGTTCCGGCAGCGAGGTGGTGGCCGCCGCGACGATGCCACCCGTCGGGGCGTAGATGAGGGACTTGAGGGTGATCAGGGAACGGACGACCGCGTCCCGGTACGGGCCGTCGTAACGGCAGTGGGAGACCCAGGCCCGCCAGTCCTCGACACTGTGCCGGAGCGATTCGTACGGATCGACCTCCGGGGGCGGCGGTTCGTGCGAGGGGTGCCAGGTGAGGACGAAGGCGACCTTCTCGCCCTTCTCCACGGTGAACTCCGAGTGCGTGGCCCGGCCCTCGCCCCAGGTGCGCACCTCCGGCTCACTGCGCAGCCATGCCGAGTCCGGACCCGCGACGGCCACCCGGTGGCCGTCCGTCCTGCGCACCCACGGCACGATCGAGCCGTAGTCGAAGCGGAGCCGGAGCGTGCTGCGCACGGTCACCCGGCCCTCGAGGCCCTCGACGATCCGGACCAGGTCGGGGGCGCAGTCGCGCTGGGGCATCAGGTCCGTGACGCGGATCGCGCCCTCGTCCGTCTCCCACTCGGTGTCCAGGACCAGCGTGTCGCGCCGGTACGCGCGCCGGGTGCAGGTGTCCGCGCCCTCGGGGGCGATCCGCCAGTGCCCGTTCTTGTCGGTGCCGAGCAGCGCGGCGAAGCACGCCGCCGAGTCGAAGCGCGGCAGGCAGAGCCAGTCCACGGAGCCGCGGCGGCTCACCAGGGCGGCCGTCTGGTGGTCGCCGAGGAGGGCGTAGTCCTCGATGAGGGGGTGGTCCTCGCCGTGGGGCCTCTCCTCGGTGCGGGGCTGGTCCGCGGTGCGGGGGCGGTCTCCGTCGGGGGAGTGGTCTCCGTTGCGGGCTGGGTCTCCGATAAGGGGATGCACGGCTGCCGTCTTCCCTGCGACCTGGAGGATCAATCCGCGCGCCGCCGGGAAGGGGCGGGCCCTTCCCGGTCCTACACCGAGGCGGGTGCCGACTCCTTGTCCCCGCCGCCCTGCTCGGCCCCGTCCGTCTTGTCCGTCTCGTCTGTCTCGCCCGTTCCCTCCGTCTCCGTCTCCGCCTCCGCTTCGGCGGCGGCCGCCTCCTCACGGTCGCGGCGCTCGCGGCGGACCAGGACGAACCAGCCCACGGGGACGCCCGCGGCGAACAGCCACCACTGGACGGCGTACGCCATGTGGTTGCCGATGCCGCTGTGGTCCGGCTCGGAGATCAGCTCCGGACTGCCGCCCTCCGGCCGCGGGGAGGTCAGCTCGACGTAGCCGCCGAGGACCGGCCGGCCCAGGAGTTCGGCCTGCTGCTCGCTGTTTATCAGCATGACCTGGCGGTCGGGGAGGCCCTCGAGGTCCTTGATGCCGCTGTCGGCGGTCGTCTGGTCGGGCATCAGCCGCCCGGTGACCGTGATCTCGCCGCTTGCGGGCGCGGGGATGTCGGGGAACTCGGTCTGGGCGCCGTCCGCGGGCACCCAGCCCCGGTTGACCAGGAGCACCCGGCCGTCGTCCAGCACGAACGGGGTGAGGACGTGGTAGCCGACCTTGTCGTCGACGTTCGTACGGCGCCGGACGACGACCTCGTGCTCGGTGTCGAACCGGCCCCGCGCCGTCACCGCGCGGTAGAGGTCGGCGTCGGCGACGGATCCGCCGGGCGAGGTCAGCGACTCCGCGGGGACCGGATCGGCGTCCAGGGAGTCGGAGATCACCTGGTTGAGGGCCACCCGGCGCTCATGGCGGTGCAGCTGCCAGAAGCCCAACTCGATCATCGTCGGGATGAGCGCGAGCGCGACGAGGGTGACGATCACCCACTGCCGGGACAACAGGAAGCGGTACACACCATGACGGTACCTCCCTGGGTGCCGGGGGCCTCCACGCGGGTGCGTACCGGGACGCGCGGCGCACTCCGGACGGCTCAGACCTTGTCGGCGACCTCCGCCCCGCCCGCCGTACGGGCGCAGTGCGCGCAGCAGTACCAGTGGCCCTGCACCTCCACGCCCTGGTTGACGATCGGCGCACGGCAGTGCTCGCAGACCGGGGCCATGCGGTGGATCGCGCAGGCGAAGCAGTCGAAGACGTGCACCGCGCCCTGCGCGTGCACCTCGAACGTCATGCCGTACTCATTGCCGCAGACTTCACAACGTGCCATGCGCCACAGAGTGCGGCGTGGGCGCGGCGGGGGCGAGCGGGCGCCGGGCGAGTCGCCCGGCAATCACTCGTACGTCCGTCACCCCGGTCCGACGATCCTGCCCGTCACTCCCCGGACGCCGGCTCCACGTCGCGCAGCAGCTGACCGAAGGCCGCCTCGTCGATCACGGGGGTGCCGTGCTGACGGGCCTTGACCACCTTCGACGTGCCCGAGTCCGGGTCGTTGGTGACGAGCAGGCTGGTCAGCCGGGACAGGCTCGTCGCGACGTGCAGCCCGGCCTCGGCCGCGCGGTCCTCCAGCAGCTCCCGGTCGACCGAGGTGTCCCCGGAGAAGGCCACCCGCATGCCCTGTTTGAGTGGTTTGCCGTCCTCGTAGCGTCCCGGGTTGGGGTACGGGCACGCGGGGCGCTTGCGGGACGGGCGCCAACTGCCCGCCCGGTAGCCCCCCGAGGACTGCCGGCCGACGAGCGGCGCCGCCGACCACTCGGTGAGCGGGCGGCACTCCAGCAGCGGCAGCCGCACACCCCTGCTCGCGGCCGTGTGCAGGCTCGGCCGGAACGCCTCCGCCAGCACGCGCGCGTCGTCCAGCGCGTGGTGCGCCCGCTGCTGCACGACGCCGAAGTGGGCGGCCAGCGACTCCAGCTTGTGGTTCGGCAGCGGCAGGGCGAGCTCCTTGGCGAGCGCTATGGTGCACAGCCGCTGCCGCACCGGGGCGCTGCGCTCCGCGCGCGCGTACTCCCGGGCGATCATCGACCAGTCGAACACGGCGTTGTGCGCGACGAGCACGCGGCCGTCCAGCCGGGCGGCGAACTCCTCGGCGATGTCCCCGAAGAGCGGGGCGCCCTCGAGCACGTCGCTCGTCAGCCCGTGGATCCACACCGGGCCCGGATCCCGCTCGGGATTCACCATCGTGTACCAGTGGTCCTCGACCTCACCGCGCGCGTCCAGCCGGTAGACGGCCGCGGAGATGATCCGGTCGTCCCGGGCGAGGCCGGTGGTCTCCACGTCGACGACCGCGTACCCCTGGGGATACGCGGCCGGCCAGGAGGTGTCGGACGCCGCGGTCGTACGGTCTTCGAGCATGGTCACTGAGGATACGGGCCACGACTGACAGTCCGGTCGCCGCCGCCCCGAACCGGCCCCGGCGCACCGGCGCCCGCGCGCGGCCCGGCCCGGCTTCCCGTGCGGGGCGCGGGAGTTGACCGCGGGGCACGGACCGCCCGGTGACCGCACGCCGAACCGGTGTCCGAGTCGTCGCGGTTGTCGCGTTCGCGTGCACGCAACGTCCCGGCCCCCGCGCCACGTTCACCAGCGGATCGGCACCGGCACCACCGTCAGCAGCGCCGAGACCGCGACGACCACGCCGAGCACCACGACCTCCGCGCGCGCGGGCGAGCAGGCGGTGAGCGGGTCGCTCGCCCGGCTCAGCCGCCGTCGCGCCACCAGCGCCAGGACGGCGACGACGACCATGAGCAGCACCTTGGCCAGCAGGACGCGCCCGTACGCGGTCGTCGTCAGCTGCTCCAGCACCGTCTGCGGCGGCATGCGGCGCAGCGTGCTGCACACTCCCGTCGCCGTGAGGGCGGCCAGCAGGACGGCCGCCACGCGCGCGTAGAGCCCCAGCAGCGCGGCGCCCGCGCCCTCCGTCTCCGAGGGCTGCCCCGCGCGCGCGGCGCGCCAGTGGCGCAGGACGCGCAGGACGTACAGCAGCCCGCCCACCCACAGGGAGGCGCAGATGACGTGAACCAGGGTCAGCGCACTGCCGACCAGCGGGCTGTACTCCGTCGTGGGGTGCGCCCGCAGCGCCTCCGCGACGGCGACAGCGGCCAGCGGCCACACCTGCGTGGCGGGACGGCGGGAGAGGGCGCACAGGCCCGCCGCGGCGAAGGCGTTGACCTCCAGGAGGGCGAGCACGCCGTCCCGGGTGTCGTACAGGCCGCCCACGTCGATGTCGCCGAGGCCGGCCGGGACGAGGTTCCCGGTGGACACGACCGAGGCGAGCCCCAGTGCGGCGAGGAACCCGGCGGCGGCCGCGTACGGGGCCCAGCTGCGCGGTGTCCGGGCGGGCGCCCCGGGTATCCGCCGCACCAGCCGGGCCACGAACAGCTCGCCCGCCGGCACGCACAGGGCCGCGAACAGGACGGTGCGCAGCAGTGCGATCCCGCTCGCGCCCGGGACCGCCGCCTCGCCCGTCCCGTCCAGCGCGGCGCGCGGCCCGAACACCGGTATCAGCGCGGCGGCGGCCACCAGGACGAGCACGGCGACGGCGCGGGC
>NZ_JAVRHI010000217.1:0-7549 GCF_034105845.1 Streptomyces sp. CRN 30
CGGTGGCCCGGCGGGCGGCCTCGCGGGCGGTGTCCCAGGCGGCGACGGTCGTCTTCTCGGCGTCGGCGGCGGCGAGGGCGGCGCGGGCCGGGTCGGCGTCGGGCGCGGTGTCGTCGAGCCAGCCGGCGCGTACGGCCTCGGCGGTCTCCTGCTCGACCTCGGTGAGCCGCTGGCGGAGGTGTCCGGCCTCGCTGCGGGCACGCTGGGCCTCGGTGGCGGCGGCGGTGGCGTCGCGGTGAGCGGCGTCGCCGGTCTCCTGGAGGGCGGCGGAGCGCTCCTCCTCCTCGTCGGCGTGGCTCTCCGCCTTGCCGGCCGCCGCGTGCAGGGCGCGGACGAGGTCGACGGCGGCCTTGGCGCGGGCGGCGAGCGCGGGCGCGGCGTCCCGCTCGGCCTCCTGGATCGCGGCGGCGACGCGGGTGACGCGGTCGGTGGCCGCGCGGTGGCGCAGTGCGGCCTCGGCGGCCTGCCAGGCGGAGTGCAGGGTGCGGGCGTCGGCCAGCTCTCGCTTCTGCGCGGCGGCGGACTTCTCGGCGGCGGAGAGGGCGAGGGAGGCGTGCCGGTAGGCGAGTTCGGCGGCGATCAGGGCGCCGCGCTCCCGGGCGGACTCGGCGTGGGTGACGGCGTGGGCGGCGGCGGTGACCCGCTGGGCCAGGTCGGCGGCGCGGGCGCGCTCCACGACGCCGCGGGCGGAGAGACGGCGGGCGAGGGTCCGGGTGCGGCGCTCGGCGGCGGTGTGGATCTCGCGGGCGCGGGCGCGGGCGCCGGTGGCCTCGACGATCCGGCCGAGCAGGTCGACGGAGCCGGCGGTGAAGTCCCGCTCGGCCATCAGCTCGGCACGGCGTCCCAGCTTGTTGCCGAAGCCGCTGACCAGGTCGGCGAGTCCGTCGGTGTCCCGGGTGTCGGTGACGGCGCGCAGCAGCAGGTCGGTGAAGTCGGCGTCCTTCTTGACGGCGAAGAGGCCGGCGGCCTCGCCCTCGTCGGCGTTCATCTCGCGCTGGTAGCGGAAGAGCTCGGGGTCGAGGCCGAGGTCACCGAGATGCTCGGTCCAGCGCTCGTGGATCTCCTCCCAGTGCGCCTCCAGGTGCGGGTACGCCTTGCCCGCCTCCGTCATGGCGTCCCGGAAGCCCTTCATGGTGCGGCGCCGGCCCTGTGCTCCGGAGGCGCCCTCGACGGGCGGACGGACGGCGGTGGCCTCGGCGACCGGCAGGTTGTCCAGGGTCAGTCCGGGGCCGGGGCGGAAGGAGTACCACGCCTCGGCGAACTTCCGCGGGTCGTTGGAGACCTGGCGGCCGCGCCACTCGCTGACCTTGCCGACGACGACGCACTCGCCGGTCTGCACGTGCTGCCACTCCAGGGCGACGTGTCCGCAGTCGTCGGCGAGCAGGAACTTGCGCAGCACGCCGGAGCTGGCGCCGCCGAGGGTGTTGCGGTGGCCCGGCAGCATCACGGAGAAGATCAGCTTGAGCAGGACGGACTTGCCGCCGCCGTTCTCCAGGAAGAGCACGCCGGCGGGGGCGGGGCGACGCGGCGGGCCGACGGGCTCCTCCTCGAAGAACTCCGCCTGCGTGGGCGCCGGGTCGGGTACGGGTTCGCCGACGCCCCGCAGGTCAAGCACGGTGTCGGCGTAGCGCGCACCGGCGGGCCCGATGGAGTAGAGGCGGACCCGGGACAGCTCGTACATGGCGGACTCTCGTGGTTCTTCGGGGAGTTGGCGGGGGCGGATGTCGGGACGGGTGGAGCGGGGCGGTGTCAGGACGAGTGGAAGGGGAGGCCCGCGTCGGCGACCAGCTCCAGGTCGTCGGTGTCCTCGGCGGGCAGCAGGGTCGGGGTGCCGTCGGTGACGGGGACGACGCCCAGCTCCAGCAGCTCGGCCATGGCGGCGCCGCCCGCCATGTCGCGGACCTGGAGCTGGTAGCGGGCGGTGGTGCGGTAGGTGCCGCCGTGGTCGTCGCCGGTGCGCTGGAGGAAACCGGAGTCGGTGAGGAAGGCGACGGCCTTGCCGACGATGCCGGTGGTGGAGCCGGGGAGGCGGCGGGCGTCCTTGGTGGCCCCGGTGGCGCTGCGCCGGACCCAGACCCGCCAGGCGGACTCCAGGCCGGGCGCGTCGCTGACCGGGTCGGTGTTCTCGCCCTGGTCGGCGGCGCGTTCCTCCAGGCGGTGGCAGGCCTGGCGGACGAAGCCGTCGACGCCGTTGACGGTGACGCGGCCGATGTAGCCGTCGTCGGCGAGGTCCTCGGGGCGGGGGAAGGCCATGGCGGCGACGGCGAGGTGGGCCAGTCCGTGCAGGAAGCGGTCGCCGGAGTCGGTGGACGCGCGGCGCGCGTAGTCGCCCATGCGGACGGCGAACACCGAGTCCTCGGCGGCGGTCACGGCCATGCCCGCGCGCGGGGAGACCTCCAGGACGATCAGCCCGAGGCCGGCGGCGACGGCGTCGGCGAGCCGCGCGAACGGTGGGTCCTCGCGGTGGCGGCGCAGCAGGTCGGCGTACTCCTGGTCGCGGGCGGGCAGCAGCTTGGGCTGGAGGCCGAAGGCGACGAGCCGGGCCGCGTCGGCGGCGTCGGCGGGGGTGACGGTCGTCGCCTTCTCGGCGGCGGCCGGCTCGGGTTCGCTCCAGTCGACGGACTCGGTCACGGGTGATGCTCCTCGATGCCTGCTCGGGTGACACGGTCTGGGGCGGTGCCCCCGTCCGGACCTACTGGCGCGGTGCCCCGGCCCCGACCGGCCGGGACGGCGCAACGAGCCTGGCCGAGCGAAGGTTCGCCGTGTTTCGGCACAGGCGGCGTCACGCCGTGAGACGGCGTGGGAGACGGCGTGGCGGCTCGGGCGGGTGTTCGTGGTGTCATGCCGCCTCCGTCCGGTCCGCCGCCATGCCGGCCGCGTCCAGCAGGGCCGTGCCGACGATGAGGTCGGCGCCGCCGAACTCCGGGTCGTCGAGTTCGGTGCCGTCGTCCACGGCGAACAGCAGTTTCTCCTCGCCCTGCCGGTAGGCCGTGCCGACCGGCGGACTGGCGGCGTGCACGGCGAGCAGGGCGACGAGGTAGGGCAGCTCGGAGTCGGCCCGGCGGGCCTCGGCCAGCAGGCCGGAGAGGCGGCGCGGCGCGTCGTGCGGCAGGGCGAGCAGCTTCTTGGCCGCGGCGAGCTGCTCCTCGCTGAACCTGCTGTCGTCCGGGGTGGCGATCAGGTCCGGCTCGGGCATCTCCGCGCCCAGGTGCTCCCGTTCGACGGGCGGGGTGAGCAGCAGGTCGACGAGGTCGCCCACGCGGACGGAGACGGGCGTGCGCGGCCCGGTGCCGCGCGCGAAGAACGCGTCGGTGACGCGGAGCGCCCGCTCCAGGGGCAGCGGCAGGACGGGGGCGACGAGGTGCCCGTACAGGTCTATGCCCGAGGAGGCGAGCGGCGTGGCGAAGGCCTGCCGGTCCTGCTCGGCGCGGAAGAGCGGTCCGGCCTCCAGCAGCCGGGACTGGAGCTGGGTGTGGCGGCGGATGCAGTCCTTGACGATGTCGACGAGTTCCGCCGCGCGGCGCTTGTGCTCGGCGTCCTCGGTCTCGTCGCGGGCCTTGCGGATGTTGGTGAGGATCGCGTTCTCGTGGCGGTACCGGTCGGCGACGTGGTCGAGGGCCTCGGCGATCATGTCGGGGACGGCTTCGAGCCAGTCGACCGCGCGGACGTTGCGCCGGGTGGCGTCCAGGGCCCGGCGGAGCGTCTCGGAGTACTGCACGGTGCGGTACCGGGCCTGCTCGGCGGCGAGCTGCGCGTCGGCGAGCCGGCCGCGGCTGATGAGCACCTCCAGCTTCACCTCGGCGGCGATCTGGGCGCTGGTGACGTCCGTGTCGAGGGCGCCGACCAGGACGTTGACCGCCTCGTCCGTGGTGCGCAGGTAGACGTCGCCGCCGGGGCCGGGGACCTCCTCGACCAGCTTGAAGTCGTAGTCGCGGCGGACGTAGCTGCCGTCGGGCTCGAACGTGCCGTACACGGCGCGGAAGCCGCGGTCGACGCTGCCGACGTTGATCAGGTTCTCCAGGACCCAGCGGGCCACCCGCTCGTGCTCGGCGGCGGGTCTGCGGGGGGCCTGTGCCGCGACGCGGGGGACGAGCCTGGCCACTATCTGGTCGTGGTCGGCGCCCGTGTCGAAGTCCATGTTCAGTGTGACGAGGTCGATGGCGGCGAGGGCCACCTCCGCCATGCCGTAGACCGAGTACTCGCCCGCGAGGTTGGCCTTACGGGTGTCGAGGTCGTGCAGCGGGGCGGTGCAGGCGAGCGCGCGCAGCCGCCGCGCCAGCCCTTCGTCGGCGGCCGGGCCCGGTGCGGGCCGCGGCCCCGCGCTGAGCTGGGGCGGAGCACTGTCCGTCGGTGCAGGCGAAGTCACGGTGCACAGACTAGGTCCTAGGTCTGACAACGACCCAAACGACCGCGAACGCCCCCACCAGAAAGACCCCGGAAAGGCCCGTCCCGGCCCGCTGCTCAGCCTTCCTCGCCCACCCGCCGCCGGTAGACCTCCAGGACGCGGTCCAGCGAGTCCGAGAGGTAGACCGCGAGCAGCCGCTCGGCGTGTTCCCGTCCGCCGGACGCTAGCGCGTCGAGGACCTCGCGGTTGCGCGCGATGTACGGCTCGTGCAGGCGCCGCGGATCGTCCACGACGTGGAAGGCGAGGCGGAGTTCGGCGAAGACGCTGCGCATCACCTCGTCGGTGCGCTCGCTGCCGGCGAGGGCCACCAGTTCGCGGTGGAAGTGGATGTTGGCCGTGCCCACCCGTTTCCAGTCGCCCTCCTCGGCCGCCCGCCGGCCCTCCTCGACCGCCTCCACGAGTCCGTCGAGGGCGTACGGCGGCTCGCCCAGGCCACGGACCACGGCGCACTCGACGAGGGAGCGGGTGCGGTAGATGTCCTCGACGTCGTCGACGGTCAGGACCCGTACGAAGACGCCCCGGTTCAGCTCGTGCACCAGCAGCCGCTCGTGCGTGAGCAGCCGGAACGCCTCGCGCAGCGTGTTGCGGGAGACGCCGAGCGCGCCTCCGATGCTGTCCTCGGAGAGCCGGGTGCCGGGCGGGAAGAACCCTTCGGCTATCCGGCTCCTGAGGATGTCCGACACCCGCTCCGCGGTGCTGGTGCGCCCCAGTAGGGCGCGGTCGTCGGCGAGTTGCGCCAGCTGCTCTGCCATGCCCGGAATTCAACCTCAGACACAAGAACGAAACAACAGGGGTATTGAAGGATCGTTGAACGATCCTCTACGGTGCTGGGAATCAGCTCATACCGCACGCACCCTTCGTCCTCTTCTGCGAGGTGCCCATGAGCACGACTCCTCCTCCCCCGCGGGCCCTGCCCACCGCCCCGCGTTCCGTCCCCGCCGCACCCGGCACCGATACCCCCACCCCCACCGGCACCGGCACCGGCACCGGCACCGACGACGGCGCGTCCGGCTGGCTGCGCGCCCTCGGGCCGCGGGGCCGCCGCGCCTTCGCCGGCGCGTTCGGCGGCTACGGCCTCGACTCCTACGATTACTTCACGCTGCCGCTGAGCATGGTCGCGCTGGCCGCGTACTTCGGTCTGACCAGCGGGCAGACCGGTCTGCTGACGACCGTCACGCTGGTCGTCTCGGCCGTCGGCGGTGCCCTCGCGGGCGTGCTGGCCGACCGGATCGGGCGGGTCCGGGCGCTGCTGATCACGGTGACGACGTACGCCGTCTTCACCGTCGCCTGCGGCTTCGCGCCGAATTACGAGACGCTGCTCGTCTTCCGGGCCTTGCAAGGACTCGGTTTCGGCGGTGAGTGGGCGGTCGGCGCGATCCTCGTCGCCGAGTACGCGAGCGCCCGGCACCGGGGACGGACCCTCGGCGCGGTGCAGAGCGCCTGGGCGGTGGGCTGGGCGCTGGCCGCGGTCGTCTACACGGTGGTGTTCTCGCTGGCCGGCGACGATCTGGCCTGGCGGATCATGTTCTGGACCGGTGCGCTGCCGGCGCTGCTCGTGGTGTGGGTGCGGCGCAGTGTGCGGGACGCCCCCGAGGCGTCCGCCGCGCGGGAGTCGAGTCCCCGCAAGGGCTCGTTCCGGGCGATCTTCGCGCGGGGCGGTGACGGTGTTCCCGGACTGCTGCGCGTCACGCTGTTCGCGGCGCTGCTGTCCACCGGCGTCCAGGGCGGCTACTACACGCTCGCCACCTGGGTGCCGACGTACCTGAAGGACGAGCGCGGCCTGTCGGTGGTCGGCACCGGCGGCTATCTGACGTTCCTGATCTCCGGCGCCTTCATCGGCTACCTGACCGGCGGCTACCTCACCGACCGTCTGGGGCGCCGGCGCAACATCTGGCTGTTCGCCCTGCTCTCGGCGGTCTGTGTGCTGGCGTACGCGAACATCCCTGAGGGGGCCGACACGCTGCTGCTGGTGCTCGGTTTCCCGCTGGGTTTCTGCATGTCGGCGATCTTCAGCGGTTTCGGCTCCTACCTGGCCGAGCTGTACCCGACGGCGGTACGCGGCACCGGTCAGGGGTTCACCTACAACACCGGGCGGGCCGTGGGCGCCGTCTTCCCCACGACGGTCGGTTTCCTCGCCGACAGCTGGGGCGTGGGCGGCGCGCTGGTCTTCGGCGCGATCGGCTACGGCATCGCGGCCCTGGCGCTGCTCGGACTGCCCGAGACGCGCGGGAAGGAACTGACGTGAACAGCACGCGGCACAGTGCGCGGGACCGTACCGGCACGCGACGGGCGGCGGACGACCGCCCGGTCGCCCTCGTCCACGCGGACGCGCGCGCGTGGCGCCCGGACACGGCGCGAGCCCGTTTCCGGGAGGGGCTGGCCGGCCCCACGGCCGGGGTCGCGGCCGGCCACACCCAGGCCAACCTGATCGCCGTGCCCGCCGACTGGGCCTACGACATGCTGCTGTTCTGCACCCGCAACCCGAAGCCGTGTCCTGTGCTGGACGTCACGGACGCCGGTTCGTGGACGACGGCGTTGGCCGACGGCGCGGATCTCCGCAGCGACCTGCCGCGCTACCGGGTGTGGCGGGACGGGGAGCAGGTGGACGAGCCGACGGACGTGCGCGCCCACTGGCGCTCCGACCTCGTCTCGTTCCTCATCGGGTGCAGCTTCACCTTCGAGTGGGCGCTGGCCCGGACCGGCGTCCCGCTCCGTCACGTCGAGCAGGGCCGCAACGTGCCGATGTACGTGACCGGCCGGCAGTGCCGTCCGGCCGGTCGGCTGCACGGTCCGACGGTGGTGTCGATGCGGCCGGTGCCGCCGCGGTACCTGTCCGCGGCGATCCGGGAGACCGCCCTGCTCCCGGCGGTGCACGGCTCCCCCGTGCACTGCGGCGACCCCTCGGCGCTCGGCATCGCGGACCTGTCGCGGCCGGACTTCGGCGACGCGGTGGAGCCGGAGCCCGACGACATCCCGGTCTTCTGGGCGTGCGGGGTGACGCCGCAGGCGGCGGTCATGGCCTCGCGTCCGCCGTTCGCGATCACCCACGCGCCGGGGCAGATGTTCCTCACCGACGAGCGGGACGAGCAGTACCGGGTGGTGTGAGACGGGGTGGGGTGGCCGGTACGCGCGCGTACCGGCCAC
>NZ_JAVRHI010000218.1:0-54994 GCF_034105845.1 Streptomyces sp. CRN 30
GGCGGGCTCGGTACCGCCGCCCCCTTCGGCACCAAGGGAAACAGGGGGTACTGCGGAGGCACTGTCCCCACCACCACGGCCACCACCGGGCGCATCGCCACCCACGGCCACACCCGCCCGCCGCCGCTGCACCAACTCCCCCACGAGCTGGATGAGGTCGGCGGGATCGAAGGGCTTGGCAAGGAAGGCATCCACCCCCACATCGAGCCCGGCCTCGACCTCGTACTCACTGCACGCGCTGACGATGGCGAGGGGCAGTTGCCTGGTCCGTGGATCACTGCGCAGCCGGGCAGCCGTACGCAGCCCGTCGAGCCGGGGCATGACTACATCGAGGGTGATGACATCGGGTCGGAACTGGTGGACCACATCCAGACACTCGACACCGTCGGCGGCGGTCACGACCTCGAGCCCCTCCAGCTCAAGATTGACCCTGATCAGCTGCCGGATGACCTTGTTGTCGTCCACGACAAGGACCCGGCCGGACGCGCCTGGCACAACTCGAGAGTAGGTCGGCGCCCACCGTCCCGTCCGGCTTTTCCCCACTTCTCCCCCGTCCGTGCCCCGCCCCCCAGGTCAGCCCGCCGGCCGTCCCCCTCCCTTGCCCCTGCCCCTCCACCTCTCCCTGCCGGAAACCCGTTCATGACCTCCCTCCGAGAGCTGGTAGGGTTCTACCCGTCGCCGCACACACCGCGACGACAACGCCCCCGTAGCTCAGGGGATAGAGCAACGGCCTCCGGAGCCGTGTGCGCAGGTTCGAATCCTGCCGGGGGCACTTCGCAAGAAGTGCCCAAAGACCCCGTCACCAGCGGAAACGCTGAGGCCGGGGTCTTCGCGTATGTGCGGACGTGTGCCGCTTGGAGCGAGCGCATGCCGGGCGCTGTGGACTATGCGCGGACTGGCCCGGCACCGATGGCGATCCGCACTCAGACCTTCTCGGCGATGACTCGTGGGTGCTCCGCCGTCAGCAAGCTGATGTCTTCCACGTCCGACGTCAGAACAGTCACCCGCCCCTGCTGATGCAGGGCGGTCGCGCAAAGCATGGCGTCGATGGCGTACTTGTGCCCGTGCAACTCCGCCCCGCGCAACAAGGCCGCAGCGGTCTGCGCAACAGCCTGAGTAACCGGCTCAACGCGCAGGCGCGACAGGGTCCACTTCAATGCCGCGTCATTGATCTTCGGATGGATCACCTCGACGAGGACCGCGGCCGAAGTGACGACCGGCATATCCGCGTCACGGGCAGCCACCAGCCACTCGTGCACCTCCCGGTCCCGCCGCACGGCCTTCGCCAGCCCCTCACTGTCCAGGACCAGGGCGCCACTCACGCAGCAGCCCCTGCTCCGGAGGCCCCGCCGGTGAGCCGAGCCCGCTTGGCCTCCACGGCCGCCGCGTCAGCCGGCCCGTGGACCTGCTCAAAACTCTCGATCAACTCGTCGAGGTTGTCACGCTCGATCTGCCGCTGAGCCGCCTTCTCCAGATAGGCGGACACCCCCCGCCTACCGACCCGCTCGCGGATCGCCTGCAGGGTGCCGGCTGTGAGCGTGACAGAGATCCCGCTGGTGGGACCGCCACCGGGCAGGAAGTCGGCATCATCAGTCATGCCCCACAGTATGGCACTTCGAATGCCATAGCACGAGTGATTCAAACTTTCCCTACTGGTTCAAGGCGGCTCGCTCACGCTCGCCGCGCGCGGCCCGGCCCCCGGCCGGGCCTGCGCTCATGTCTCCGCCCCGCTCCAGCCCGGCCGACGCCCGTGCCGCGCGCACAGCAGACAGCCACCTGCTTTCGAGCAAGGAGTATCCCGTGGCCCAGGCGGTCGACTTCACCGCTCGTGCAGCCACCACAGAGCACCCTCGCTTCGCCAGCGCATTGCCCGACACACCGAGGGCTACGGGGCATTGATCGCTTGTCTTACAGCAGCGTCAGCCCGAAGCCGTTCTACCAACCCAGTCGGAGCGGCGACGGGACGCAGTGGTCAGGACGCCGCGAACTCTGTCATGATCCCTATCTACACCTAATCTCCACGGGGGAGGTCGCCAGTGGTTTGCACCCAAGGTCGTCCGAGCTTCGCCCAGGATGTCGATCGAGCTCTATTCGCCGAGTCAGCTGGAACTTGCCTTCTCTGCAATACCACCCTTTTCCCCTCGGATCCGAAGCGTAAGAAATCGATTTCGATCGCAGAGCGAGCCCACATTGTGGCTCATAGCGATAAGGGGCCCCGCGCCAACACTGAAGTTGCGCAAGAATCGCGCAGCGATCCAGCCAACATAGTTCTCCTATGCCCAAATTGCCACACGAAAGTAGATAAAGCGCCAGGAAGTTACCCGCCTGAAGGTCTGATCAGAGCCAAAAAGGCACGGCAACAGGCTGTATACGCTATCGGCGGCACTGCCTCGTTCTCTACTCGATCCGACGTTCGGAAAGCGGCACAGCGCATACTGCTGCGGAACAGGGCTCTCTTCCGCGAGAAGGGGCCGGATCCTGAGACTGGGGCCATCGCATCACGGGATCGAGCCGCAGCCTGGTCGAATGCGGTCCTCAACGAGATAGTGCCGAATAACCGCCTTCTCGTCGCCCTTGTTGAAGTAAACGAAGATTTGGCCACCGCCGACGAGATGGAAGTAATCGAACTGCTTCGGCAGCACACCAACGCCCTAGAGAGTAAGCACAGGGGAGAGCCTCTACTTGGCCCTGCCCCTAGATTCCCCAAACAAGTTGAAGCGCTTTTCAGGGACGGCGAGCAGTGATGTCCATTCGTTATCTTACTGACTGGTTCGCACCTAAGCTCGCTGAGCACCACGGAGTAACGTCGGCGAGTAAGGCGTCCGCTAACCGAGTGAACGTACAGCGCACCGATGGCAGCTCGCTAACCATTGCACCCGTACACGTTGGCACTCTGACTGAAGACACCGTGGAAGAGATACTCCGCAATGAAACTGCCACAATCATCTGCCTAGTCCCGAAGGCCTCTCACTATCTCTGGCCTGCCAGAGAGCGCGCAAACGAGTTGGGGTCTGACGTGCAGACGATGAGTGAAGTATTTTGGTCAATGGCCGAAGATAATCCCCAAGGATTCTTGTCTAAGAATGTGGAATCCACCAGAAGAATCCTGCGGCAACATTCGAATATCCAACGAGTTGAGATGATCTGCGAGTCCTCGATGAGGCTGGTCAGATCGGGACGCATGCCGGACGTCGTAATCTCGATCGAGTACGGATACGAGTTCGGCGAAGAGGCCCTAGTTGAAGCTCTGGAACGACATCCAGACGTTGACGTCGTGCTGAACGCAAACTCCCTCGGGAGGGCCACGTCTGCAGCATTGGAGCACGCGGATAATGCCGGGGTTCACATCCTCAATCTCAGCTCCCTTATGGGAGGTTTGAAAAATCTTTAGGGAGAACCTTGAGGGAGTCATTCAGCAAGTCCTTGCATGCTGCTCGAGGCTTTCATCGAACACTCAAGTCTACGTTTTCGGGTCCGCAATACATCCCGGCGGTCATCAACCTAACGATATTGACATCCTAGTTCTGTATGATTGCAGCGAGCTACCTTCGGCGCACCGATTTTGTAGCCAACTGCGGGCACTTGCAACATTCCCACCGCTTGATGTATTGGCCCTCAGCACGGACGAGGAAAGCGAAACAGACTTCATCTGTGGCGTCAGAGCTGAGAAGATCTGGCCCGAGCTGCAGAGAACCGGCAACCAACATCCATGACCGTTCGCCGCCGCGGACCGACCGTCGTAGATTACTGTGGTCAACGCGGTACACCGAGGCAGCGTGGCTGAGGCCGGCGGGGGTTTAGCGAGGCATACGCGCGCCTGATCGATCGACGCACCCACCATCGTGGCTGACGTTCGTCGGCTGAGGCTCAAGCTCACGCGAGCTCAGATTTCGCGCAGGGTGATTCGCGGCTCAGGCGAATTCTAGTGGTGTCGTCGATTGAGATAAGGGAGCACGAGGAAGCCGGCAGACCAGTCGAGATGAAGTCATGAGTCTGCACTAGTGGGATCCCGGCCCCCAGCCGAACTCAAGGCGGCTCGCTCCGTTCACCGCGAGCGGCCCGGCCCCCGGGCCTGCGCTCTTGTCTCCGCCCCGCTCCAGCTCGGCCGGCGCCCGCGCCGCACGCACAGCAGACAGTCGCCCACCGTTAGGGAAGGGGTACGTCGTGGCCGGGGGCTCCACGGCTACACCCACCTTCCCAGTCCGGGTCCCGCGTCGAGCAAGACCAGGAAGCCACTCGTGCTAATTGCGGTCAGGCCCAAAGCCTGCCCAAATCGCCAACCCGCGTACGGCCCCCTGGTTATGCTCGACCCCAGACCGGGCAGGCCACCGGGCAAAGCCGCTGCGCCGATGGCGTGCCTTCATCCAGTCGACTATGGCGCGTCGGGCAGAGCTTCCTGCCAATGCGTAACCACGTCCACAGCATCGACGTTCTGGCTGAGCGCCGTTCGTTGCTGAGCAACATACGGAAGAGCGGCCTTAACCTCTTCGAAGGTCATACTCCCGGTGAAGGTCGACCGCGCTAGGTCGAGCCTCTCAGTAGCCGACGTTAGAGATGCCAGATAAGCATTCTCAGCACTTCGCAGACGGTCAGAGTATTCCTTCTGTTCACTCACTGTGGACTTCATGTCGACAACAATCGAAGTGACATGATCCGGTGTCAATTCAATCATGTTAGTCGCACCGGTGAACAGCTGCCTTATCTGCACTGCCCCAAATCCGCACCTCAGATAGTCGGCCAGATAGTAGGGGTCGATAACCTCATGATCGACACGCAGAACAGTTACGTGACCGTCAGCGATAGCGGGGGCAGATAGGTCGTAGACCGTAGCCTTGCCCAAAGTACCTTCACCCGTGGAAGCTAGCAGTACGTCACCAGCCTGCACCTTCGCCCGACCGGGCATCTCATCGTACGTGTCCTTTTCGACGTAATCGGCGCCGGACAGAGAGAGCGTTCCGTACTTTGTAATACACGAGCCAGCTTTGATAACGACCGCATACCCGTCGAAATCATCCACATAGCTCTCCGGAGAAGGGCTTTTGCCTCTCCTCGTCTCTATGCGATTCAACTCACCGAGCGTTAGCGCCCCCGCAGCCTTCAACTCCTGCGCATGCCCTCTAGCCAGCGGGTCCCAATGCTTCAGGTCGAGACGGTAAGACGGACTTGCCGCAATCAACGAAGACGAGACATCGTAGGCTTTCCAGTGATATCCACGGTCGATCTTGTCAGAATTTCGCATCCCAATCCTCGCCGCCAGTTCAGCTTTGAGGCGAGGTAGATCAAATCCGCGAAGCTTATCGCCAGCACCCGTGTACCCAAGACTATCGAGATCACAGAAGGTGATCGAGTAGTCGTCTTGCAGATCCACATCGTCCGTCTCACGCCGCTGCATAAACAAGACGCTTGAACGAACCGTGATCTTGTTGGGTTTAAAGGTCTCGTCCGGGAGCCGCAGTACGCTGATTATTCGATTCTTCTGCAGAATCCAGCGGCGCAGTTCGGATCCTGTCTCGGTGTTGAGAAGCCCTTCATCGATGACAGTGGCGATGATTCCACCAGGCTTCGTAGCCAGTGTCATCCTCTGAAGGAACAGATATTGGCCGCGTGTGGTGGTGCCCACCGGGTAGGCCCCGCGATCCGATGGTGTGAGCGTGGAAGCTTCCGAGGTGCCGAACGGAGGATTAGTCAGTATCAGGTCATACTTAGGATCGACAAAGGACCAAATAGTGGAAGCCGATGACAGGCTATCGCCAGCAGTGATGTTGGTGTGGCCGTCTCCCGCAATGATCATGTTCATTTTAGCGGCGGACGCAACGCCTTCATTGGCATCGCCACCATGGAAGACCTCTTTACGAATCTTCTCGACGATCCTCTTGTAAGTACTGTCGAGGATCTGGCCGTCATCGAGTCTCTGCCTGAGTCGTTCCGTGGAGTCCTTCAGGAGGTAAACCAGGAAACCGCCAGTGCCACAAGCAGGGTCGAGAAGCTTAACTTCCTCGGAAGCGAGTAAAGCGTTGACAACCTTTGAACCTACGGCGATTTCGCTCATGATCTCGACGAGCGGCCTCGGCGTAAAGTACTGCCCTAGGCGCTTCCCCTTCAGCGTGGCGCGCACAAAGTACTCAAATGCGGCCCCCTTGCTATCGAGGCCACTATCAGTAAATGATACGGAGGACAACTCCTTCACGATTTCATGGAACGTGCGCGGATTTTTGAGGCGGATTGGCTCCGCCATCACATCACCGTAACTCTTATCCTTCCTAATACTGGTTAGCATGCTTTCAATAGCATTGCGCACCTGGTCGCTGTCAGACTCCTGCATAGCAGCCAACCTGTGGAACCTGTAGCTGTAAGGCAGGGGGAAATTCTCGTACGGATCCTCAGATTTTTCCTCAATCAGCTTCAAGAACAGGAGCTTTGAGAAGTCAGCGAAGGCGTTCTCCTCATCCTTCTCTATGTTCCTGATCTTGTTATGGCAGCGCGAGAAAAGGGCATTGAGCTGCTTCAGGGAAAGACCCGGCCGGAAGGGCAACGTTGTATCATCACCACGCCGCTCCAACGGAACCTCTGTGGCCGTAGGATCCGCATTCAAGGTTCTCATCACAAGTGCAAGCTGAGCTTTGCTTGGAATTTTATCCACGCTTTGCCCATCCCAGCGGATAAGGGACCCATTCTTAACGTTCAAGCATTGGATTGCTCGACCGTTAGTCACAACGACGAACGGAACCTGCGCCGCCCTGCCGTACTCCAGGACCTGCTCACGATCCCTGTCCGAGAGCGGCTTAGCCAGCTTCTTTGCTTCAATCAGGAACTTGGGCTTCCTCGATCCACATGTCACAAAGAGGTCGACGAATCCCCGCTTCTGACGCTCCTCCAGCTTTACAGGAGTCTCGAAGTCGATGTCGCTTGTGACTGAGTAACCGCGTCGTTCGAGGTAGGGGAGGATCCGCTTGATAACGGTCTCTGTCTCTGTTCGCACACTCGACACTTGGCACCCTCCCACATGATCAACCTCGAACTAGGAGCGTACGTTGCGAGTTGACGCCCTGTCACCCCGCGTCCCTCCCGTCACACAGGACAGCAGCGAACTGCCCCGTAGCCGACAGGTGGAACGCCAACTCAGGGCTCGGGAGGACGTGCCGGCTCCGCCCTCGCTCGCGCAAGGGCGGGCCAGCAACATCGTGACTCGTCTGGCGATCTTGAGGGCTTCGAGGTGGCACGTCCGCTTCGGTGACACGGTGGTTGACTGTCGAATCAAAAGGTGAGAGCCGTGTCGCTGCATCCGCGGAAGAGCATGAGCATCCCGGCCAAGACTAGGTAGACGGCATAGGGGAGCCGCCCAAGGAGTGCTCCCGCGATGCTGGTGCGAGACCGGCTGGGCGAGCTGTTCGGGAACGAGCAGTGTGCCGACTGGTATCCGGTCAGCGGCTGTCCCTCGTTGCCCACGTCACAGTTGGTGCTGGTCAGCGTCTTACAGTCTCGCCGAGACTTCACCAACCGCCAAGCCGCGGACGCGGTGCGATCGCGGAACGGAGGTTGTGGGCACCATGGACTATCTGTGGACGGACCTCAATCGGTCGAGCGCCCGTAGCACGCTGACCAGCGGCTTGCCCTAAGAACCAGGCGGCCTCCGGAGTCGTGTGCGCGCATCCAGGGGAAGTACCTACCTGAGGTACGCGAAGCCTGCCTGCGCAGAATTGCCTGCCTTGGCCGAGGCACGCGCCGACATCATGGAGCGGGAGTCAGCCAGACTGGCTCCCGCCTTGGCGTCAACTTTGGGCGGCGTATCGGACGAACGCGGCCCACTCCGTGAGACCGATGCCGAGGCACGCACGGGTAGGTTCCTTGGAGTCGCGGACGTGGACGGTTACAGGTGTTGCTGCAACCTCCAGGCATTCGCCGCCTTCGTTGCCGCTGTAACTGCTTTTGAACCACGTGCGTTGCTCTGGTCCCGCAGTGCTCATCGTTCCCCCAGCGAGTCCTCCATCAGGGCCAGGGACTCCCTGGGGGTGAGCGCCTGGGCTCTGATGCTGCCGTATCGTGCGGCCAGGATACGTACTTCCTCGGAGTCCGTGACCAGACGGCTGCTGTTCTGCGCCTCTGTGTAGGCCACCTGTGACTTGCCCTTCGGGGTCAGGAGGACGAACGCGCCGCCCATACCGGCATGTTCCATGCGATCCGTCGGCATTACCTGGAGCTCTACGTTGCGCAGCCGAGCCAGCGTGATCAGTCGCTCCAGCTGTTCCTTGTGAACTTCCCGCCCACCGATCGGTCGCTGCAGGACCACTTCCTCGACTACAGCGGTCACCATGGGCGGAGGCCACCGCGTAAGGATGTCCTGTCGATCCAGTCGGGATGCCACACGCTGGTCGATGGTGTCCTCGCCCAGTAGCGGCGTGCGCATCTCGTACAGCGCCCTGGCTCGCCGTTCGGTCTGCAGCAGGCCCGGCACGTCGTGATTGTTGTAGAAGCTGATCTCGACGGCTTCCCGTTCCAGCCGCGCATAGTCCCGGAACCAAGCCGGATGCCGGACCCTCGACTTCGCCTTGGCCCTCTCCACGTCCTCGGCCGTGGCCTTCAGGAGGCCGCCGGCTTTCAGCAGGTCGTCGGCGGTCTCCAGGAAGTCGCGTTGTGGTGTCCGTCTTCCCCGTTCGAGCGAGGAGACGAGGTCTTCGCTGTAGCCGAGTTGGTCTCCCAACTCCCGTTGGGTGAGGCCGGCGCGCTCGCGGAGGAGCTTGACCTGCTTGCCGACGACTCGGTTGAGGTCGCTGCTCGGCTCGCCCTCTTCGTTCGTGTCCGCTGGCTGCGATGTGTCCGACACCTTCTGTCCCCCCGGTCGAGGTTACGGCCGACGCCCGGTACAGGACACCGTCCGTACCGGTACACGCACCCTCCGTACCGGACAGGTGCCTAGTCAGGGTAGGGCGAGCCGACCACGCTCAGTGACATGAAGCAAGGAAATGCCGACGCTCGGGTCGATGCCGTGCCTGTTCTGCAGTTCACCCAGCTCATCGGTGCCACGGCTCACGGTGCGCGTCTTGCCCGGCAACTGGTGGTGCGGCACCTCGCCGAGTGGGGCTGGCCACCGGATTCCCCGGGTAGTGAGGCCGCCGCCCTGGTCGTGGCCGAGCTGGCCGCCAACGCGGTGACCCACGGGCGGGTGCGTGGGCGCGCGTTCCGGCTCGCGGTTGCAGTGGAGCCTGTGGACACGCTGCGTATCGAGGTTGCGGACGCGCGGGGCGAGCGGCGGCCCTGTAGCCGTATTGCATCCGACCTCACGGCCGAGTCCGGTCGTGGGCTGTCTGTCGTCGGAGCGCTGGCCGTCCAGTGGGGCAGTGCGCCATGGCCGCCGTCCGGGAAGGCCGTGTGGGCAATGATCGATCTGTCGTGTCCTGGCGGGTGATCGCTCGCCTGCCTCCCCACGGGAGGCGTACCGCAGAAGGCGGGCAGGACGGAGGGTTCGGCCGCGTCCCCGTCACCGAGGGCTTCAGCGGCCGAAGGAGCCGTAGCGGGAGAACGGAAGGGTCAGTCCTCAACCGGCCGAGGTGGCAGCACGTCAACCACGAACGAACCCTTGTGAGGCAGGGTCTCGATAAGTCCTCGCTCGCGCAGGTCCCGCAGTGCGCGCCGGATGGTTCGGTCAGCGACGCCGTGTGCCTCGGCGAGCCGCGTGATGCCGGGCAGTGCTCCGCCGGGCGGGATGCGCCCCGACTCGATCTCTTTCTCGATGTCGTTCGCGATGCGCTGCCATTCGTACTGGGCCATGTCTCCAGCTTCGCCTGGTGCACCAGTGTCCGGATTGGCGGTACATGGCATACCGTGTGCTGCCATGGTCTACCGTGGTATCTGTCCGAAAGACCCCCGCGACGGGTGGAGCCGTCCGGGGGCGTGGCCGATCTGAAAGAAGCAGACCGACATGCGTAACCTTATCCGCCGTGCCGCCCGCCGACTGGCCCTCTTCCTTGCACCCGGCACGGGGAGGCACCGTCGTACCGCCTCCTGTCCGCCTTCCAACGGTGGGCACCTCACGCCGCCGCCATGGGCGCAGGCGGCTCTTCCTCGCCCCCGCTCCCCCTATGGCCTTCCCGCTCTCCTCGACGGCGCCGAGAACCGCATCGTTCGTCCGTACTTCCTCGCGCACGAGCAGGAAGCAGCTCTCCAGGAACGTCGCCGTATCGCCCTCGTCCTCGCTGCCGACTTCGGTATTGACCTCGACCAGCACCTGGTCGGCGCCCAGGGGGTGGCCGTCTGATGAACCCATCGGCCCACCACCGCACGCCGCCGACCACCCTGCGCCTATTGCCGTGGCCCACTCCGGACGGCAAACCCTGCTACCTGTCCGCGGACGAGAGCGGCGGCTATCTCTCCCGCCTCGCCGACGACATGGAAGCCGTCCAGCTCGCCACCGCCGCCGACCTCCTGGGGCTCGCCCGCACCACGCTGGACGACCCGACCTCGCCGTACACCGAGGTCCGCTATGCCGGTCTCCGGCTCGCCGAATGCCTGGCGGACGCACTACGGGTGGCCGAGTCCCGCGGCATGCGGCTGCCCGCGCCGAACGCGGACGAGGAGAGGGAGGGGGGTGCCGGCAGCGGCGACTCCCGTTCCGAACGGCTCACCGGCGACCCAGGGAGCGGACCATGGTCGTCATCATGACGCGTCGAAGGAGCTCATCGGGCGTGATCCCTCACGCCGCCGAGTCGACAACGGCCGTACCCGCCATGCCCGAGCGGAGTGCGAAGGCCTTGCGCGAGGCGATCGCTCGGCATGCGCCGCAAATGAGCCGGATCAGGCCGACTCGGTGATACCCGGCCTCCCGTGACCGTCCAGCGAGACGGCTGGATGGCTGGATGGCTGGATGAGATGAAGGTGGGTCAGGTTCCTCGGGCATCGCCCGCCCCCTCCGTCAGCGCGGCATAGGCGCGGAGCCGGTCCGGGTGCCCCGGGGTGCCGTCGGCCCGTACGGCGGCGAAGGGGAGGGTGGCGGGGGTCGGCAGCCATGGGGCTTGGCGGAGGCGTAGTTCGTCGCCGGGGCCGATGAGGCCGTCCAGTACGGCTTCGGCCAGTAGGTGGTTGAGGTGGATCAGGCAGTCGGCGATGGTTACGCCGGCGGTGGCCACGTGCAGGTCGCGGCGGGTCGGGGGGCGGTCTCGTGGGGCCTGGTCGGGCGGGACCCTCAGCGTCGTGGAGGGGCGGGTCGGTACGGGGGCCGAGCCGTCGAAGGGTTTGAGGAGGCGGCGTAGGGCGGCGGTCTGGTCGGGGGGTGCCGGGGACAGCCAGGCGGCTGATCCGTCGGCGGCCAGGTGGCTGAAGGTGAAACGGTTCTTCAGGTTGTCGGGGTTGCCGGCGAGGAAGACGGTGCGGGTGAAGTCGCGGCGCCAGGCGGTGGCCGTGGCCGGGTCGATGCGGGCGGCGAAGTCGCAGGTGGCGCGTGTCCAGGTCGGCAGGTCGAAGTCGCGTAGTACGCAGACGGCCAGCACCTTGGCGTCCTGTGCGGCGTGGGTGATCTCCTGTCGGGCGGCCAGTAGACCGTCGGTGGTCAGCAGGTCGTGGCGTTCCGCCAGGTCGGGGCGGGAGGTCGCGATGCGTCGGGCCACTTCCGTGCGGAGCAGTCGCTGGGTCGTCTCGGTGGAGAGCGGTTGAGGGGTGTGCGGTTCGGTGGGGTGCGGTTGAGTGGGGTTCGGGGTGGTCGTGGTCATAGGTAGACCGCCGTCAGGAGTTCGGGGGGCGGGGCCGGGCGGTGGCGGGCCAGCAGGCTGGACGTCAGGCGGTACGGGTTGACGTGGAGGTGGTCGCGGCGGTGCCGGGAGAGGACCTCCGGCAGGGGGGCCGGGTCGGTGGGCTTCTCGCTCGTCAGCAGCTTGGCGGCGCGGGTCAGGCACTGGTGGAGGGCCTCGTGCCGGAAGGACTGCTGCTGGCCCTGGCCCAGGCCGGCGATGAAGTACAGCCGCATACCGAGGCGGACCACCGGGTCGTCGTACTCGGCCGCGGCCCGCTCCAGCAGGGCGCCGGTGGTGTGGTCGTGCCAGCCCCCGTGGCGTGCCGAGCGGATCTGTCCGTCGATGGGCACCCGGCCGAGGGTGACCCGGCGCACGGTCGCCCCGAACTCGGTCAGCGTGCGCTCCAGCAGCAGGTAGTCGGGTTCCAGCTCACGGTCGTACAGGAGGACCGTCTCGTCGAAGCGCGGTGCCAGCAGCAGGAGTTCCCGCAGGGCACAGGCGAGGTAGTTGGGGCGGCCCTCGGCGTCGACGATCCTGCGCAGCGGCAGCCCGTACCGGGTGGCGTCCAGGAAGACGGAGCTGCCGTACGCACGCTGGTCGAGGCACATGCCGACGGCGCGGAGACGGTCGATCGTCTCCTCCAGGCCCAGTTCGGGCGGCTGGTGGGCGAGCAGGCCGGGGTCGTGCATGCCGAGGCGGGCGTAGTGCGCCTCCCACAGTTCCAGGACGCGGGCGCTCGCCGGGTGGACCCAGCCGTGCACCTCGACCGCCTCCGCGTACGGGCGCAGGGCGGCGAGGCGGGCCCGCCGGTCCTCGGCCCGGTAGCCCACGTACAGCTCGCCGATGTCCTCCTCCGTGAGGCCGGAGTAGTCGGTGTCGCCGTGGGTGCGGTCGAGGTGTTCCCAGAAGCCGAGTACCTGTTCCGTGAGGTGGTAGGTGGTGGGGCTGTAGCGGTAGGTCACGTCGGCCACTTGTGCCGTTGCCCGGTACATCACGTCGGTCCAGAGCAGCCCCTTGAGGTGGCTCGGGGTCAGGGGCTTGGACGGGGTCACGGTGATCGGGGCGAGCAGTACCCGGCGCCGCGGGGGGTCGGGGAGTACGGCTCCGGCCTGCGGTGGGTGCGGGAGAGTGGTGGCCGGGCCGGTGGTGTTCCCGCCGGCTGTCGTCGCTCCCGGCATCTCAGCTCCGCCGTCCGTGGACGAAGAACACCCGGCGTACGCCGGTCACGGAACGGTCCGGCACCGGGTCGGGCCAGCGTCCGTGGTCGGCCGCCGGTTCGCCGGGCTGGGTGGCCTCCACGGTGAAGCCGTGGGCGGCGAAGAGGGCTTCCGGCTCGTCCGTGCCGAACAGCCACGGGCAGTCCCAGCCGGCGAACACGTCGAGCAGACCGCGCATGTCCGGCGAGGTCAGCGCGGCCTCGTTGACGAGGTCCGCGGCGATCCGGCTGCCCGGATCCATGAGGGCCGCCACCCGGTCGAGGATGCGGTGCGTGTCGTCGCCGGTGAGGTAGTAGAGCAGTCCCTCCAGCAGCCAGGTGGACGGCTGTTCCGGGTCGTAGCCGGCCGCGATCAGCTCCTGCTCCCAGTCGGGCGCGGTGAGGTCGACGGCGATCGTACGGAGGTCGACGCGGGGCTCCACGTCCTTCAGCCGCTCCTCCTTGTGGGCCAGGACCGCGGGCCGGTCGACCTCGAAGTAGCGGATGTGGGAAGGCCAGTCGAGGCGGTGGGCGCGCGAGTCCAGGCCGGCGGGGGCCAGGACGATCTGGCGCATCGCCGGGTCCTGGGCGGCCCTTCGGAGGAAGTCGTCGAGGAACCGGGTGCGGATGGCGTTGTAGTCGGGGGTGCTCGGCAGATCGCGGTCCGTGCCTGTGTCGGCGTCCGCGCTCTTGGGGTGGGATGCCTCGCGGATCTGCATGAGCAGCTGCATACCTTCCTCGCCGGCCAGCCGGGCCGCGTAGGGGTCCTCGTAGAGCCGGTCCTCCCGCGCGGTCTCCGCCGCGCGTAACGCTGCCGTCAGGAGGGCGGTCCGCTCCACGGCGACCAGGTGCCCGGTCATGGCCTGCCCTCCCCGCCAGCCGCGATCCCTACCC
Source organism: Streptomyces sp. CRN 30 (assembly GCF_034105845.1). Taxonomy (NCBI): domain Bacteria; kingdom Bacillati; phylum Actinomycetota; class Actinomycetes; order Kitasatosporales; family Streptomycetaceae; genus Streptomyces; species Streptomyces sp. CRN 30. Next base: position 13,810 of record NZ_JAVRHI010000218.1, read on the forward strand.
CGACCCCGACCCCGGCCTCGGCCGGGCCGGTGCCGGTCAGTCGTGCCCAGAGTGTGTCGTCCTGGCGGAACAGCCGGTCCTTGACCTGGGTCGGCCGGATGCCGGTGGCGACGGTGGTGTGCCAGTCGCGCAGGAAGGCCGCGCCGTCCAGGCGCCGTACGGTGACGGGGTCGAGGCGGCCGGCCGAGCGTGCCGTGCGGTAGGTCGCGGCCTCCCGGCCGATGGCCGTGTCCAGTTCGGCGGCGAATCGTTCGGTCTCCCGCTCGCTCCACGTGCCGTGCGCCGCGACGGCGACCTCGTAGTGCGCCACGGTTGCCCCGGTGCGGTCCGTCACCCGGCAGGCGGCGTTGCGGACGTCGAGGCCGGTGGCCCGGGCGGCCGTGGCGAGCGCGCGGATGACCTGGGCGTCGCGCAGTCGCTCGCCGGCGGCGTCCGACCGGGTGCTGCGGCCCGCGTACTCCACCCGTGGTACGCCGTCGACCCGGTCGACGACCCGGACGACGTCGCCCACCGCGTACCGGTACAGGCCGCCGATGTGGCTGAAGACCACGTGGTAGTCGCGGCCCGGCTCCAGTTCGTGCAGGGTCAGGGTCGGGGAGTCGGGTGCGATGTCGGCGTCGGCGTCCAGGAACTCGTAGGCCGAGGCGGTCACCACCAGGGAGCCGGCGGAGGTGTGCCGGTCGAGGGCGACACCGACCGGGCCCTCGGACGCGGTGACGGGCGCCGGCAGGGTGGCCACGCCGGGGCCGAACTCCTCGCGGAGCCGCGGCAGGTAGAGCGAGGCCATGCCCGTCGTCCAGAGGAACAGGGCCCGCATGCGGGGCCAGACGTGGGCCGGGCGCACCGTGCCGAAGTGGTCGGCCAGCCGCTCCAGCGTGGCCGCCCGTTCCGGGTCGGGGCTGGCGTACGGCACCCCGCCGAGCGTGCCGTCGCGGATCTCCTTGACCAGCCGGGGCCACCAGAGGTTCAGCTGGTACGGCAGGGCGGCCACCATCGCCGGGTTGATCCCGATGACGCAGCGGACGTCGCTCTGCGCCGCGAGGCGCAGCCGCAGGTACGTCTTCTCCAGGTGGTCGTCCTCGTCGACGGGCACCCGGAGCGTGCCCCACGGCGCGAACGTGCCGGGTTCGGCGGAGAGCGGCTCGCCGAACCGGGTGCCGAGGTCGACCTGGCTGGCGCCGACGTGGGGCCGGCCCGAGGCGGTGGTCGGGGGCGCGGGACGCGGATCGTGCTTCAGGTTCAGCACCGCGTCGGCCCGGTCCAGTACGTCGGGGTAGTGCTCGATCAGCGGGGCCCAGGCCGCCAGGTAGAACGGGAAGAAGGTGCGGCGCATGAAGCTCGGGGTGACCGGGATCTTCTTGTGGGCGCCGGTGGTGCCGCTGCTGGTGAAGTACACCGCCGGGTCGTCCGCGCTCAGCAGGTTGCCCTCGCCCGCGGCCGTCCGCTCGATCCAGGGTGCCAGCGCCGCGTAGTCGTTGATCGGCACCGCTTTGCGGAAGTCGTCCAGGGTCCGGATCGCGCCGAAGGAGTGGGCACGGCCGTACTCGGTGCCGGCGTTGTGCTCCAGCAGCTCGGCCAGGACGCGGCGCTGGTGGCCGTCCACATCGGCGAGCGCGGCGCGGAGGTTCTCGCGTTCACCGAGGACCCGCTCCCGGTAGCTGCGCAGCCGGGCGGGATCGTTCCATGCCTCAGCCGAGTTCACGGCCCATCACCTCTCCTAGTATCCGTACGGTCCGCGAGACGTGATCCTGCTCCTCGACGACGGTGACCGGGAGGTGCTGGACCTCCTCCCACATGGCCTGGCGCAGGTCGGACTGGAACTTCTCGAACGCAGGCCGGTCCGGCTCCTGGCCGTAGAACTCCAGGGCGTTGGCCGCCGCTCCTTCGCCGCAGCGCTTCCAGGCCGTCTCCGGCGACACTTCGAGGAAGAGCACCTGGCGGGGTTGGGGAAAGGTGCGCCACCAGTCGAACATGGGGTGGCTGTCGGCTCCGGCCAGTCGGCACTTGGCGAGGATCTTGTAGTAGTAGGAGTCGACCAGGACCGGTGCGCCGGCCGGGCTGCGCTCGATGCTGTCCCGTAAATGGACCGTCGCCGTCTGCAGGAGGGTCACCATGAAGTCGAGCGAATAGCCGTGGCGCAGATCCGGCAGTACGTCGCTGACCAGGTCGCGGCGTAGTCTCCCGATCAGGGAGTGGCGGGAATCCAGGAACTCGTCGTCCAGGGAGACGACGTGCCAGGAGGGCGCGAGCTCGGTGATTTCCGTCAGCGCGGTGGATTTACCGGCGTAGTCGGTGCCGAGGAGTACGACGAACGGGGTCGTGGCGCGCGGCGCACCGGCCCCGAGACTAGGGAAATCACTGAATTCTGTGGTGCCACCGCTCATCGGCGGATCACCGCGCCGGTACAGTACTCCCCGACTCCGCGCTCAGCAGGTCGCGCGTGATTTCCGGGACACTTCCGAACATCTGACGGAGCTGCGCCCGGGGCCGGGACAGCTAAGAACGGTAAATCGTGATCTACCGAAGTCGACACGTTGCCCCCCTAGAATTGCCCGACCCGCCAGACATTAGTTCGCCTTTCGTTGCGGATCAAGCCTTGTCTAGGATTACGGTGGCCGTTGGAAGCCGGCGACCTGATAAATCGCTGCTCCCCCGGGCCGTGAAACGAAAAGCAGGAGGGGCCCGTGGATGACGAGCAATCGCGCGCGGGAGGGCCGGCCCCGGCCGGCGAACGCGTCGGTCACCACCCGGAGGGCTTCGCGGTACCCATGGCGCGGGTGACGGTGATCTCGATGACCACCCGGTTCGGATTGGTTCGCGGGGTCTTGTACCGCTCGGCGTACCGGCGTTCGGCATCGGTGACGGAGGTGGGATCGTCCTTGATCACGGCGGTGCCCTCGAGCGTGCACCAGCGTCGGCCCTCGACCTGGCCGACCGACACACGCGCTTCGGCATGGGTGGCCAGGGCAGCGCGGATGTTGAGTGCCTTCTTGCTGCCGCCGTCGGTGATGACGCGAGCGATTCTTGTCTCGGAGTCGTACGTGACGCCGACCGGGGTGAGATGTGGAGTGCCGTCGGGCCTGAGCGTGGTCAGGAAGCATGTGCGGCGCTCCCGCCAGAACATGTCGTCCCCATCAGCAGCCTGCGGTGCGTTGCTGTTCAACGTCGGTCTCCTTGGCGCGGAAGAATCAGCTCGACGCCCACGAGCGTATGCAGAGGCAGTCAGGCCGGTTGTTCGGCCCTGCCCCTGACCCTGATCTTGATCTTGATCTTGATCTTGATCTTGCGAAGAGCACGGATGCTTGTCCTGCCCTTTTCTCAAGCGCCTTCCTGCGATCCGCCGCCGCGGTGGTCCGTCAGCCGTTGCTGCGCGTTCAGCACCGCTTGCCGTAAACGTCCCGGTCGTATCGCCTCACGGTCCATCCACTCGTCCAGGCGCGGCCGCAGGTAGTGCACCATCCAGAGTCCGTGCCGGCGCAGGGCTGAGCGGTTGACCGAGATTTCCTCCTGCACCTCGCGGCGGAGGTCGTCGGTCCAGCCCTCCTCGACGTCGCGTTGCGTCAGCGGTTCTTCGAGGGCTGCCACCGCTTCGTCGAGCGAGGTGAGCAGGTCCATGGCTCCTCCGGGATCGGGTGGGTATATATAAGCCCTCGAATGCAGGCATTCCACCTAATGGTCAAACGCTGCGGTTGATAACCCGCATACCCCCCGCATACACCCCGAATTGGACGCTTGACCTTTCAACATCGTCGGCTTTAGCGTGCCCAGGACGTCCCAAGAATGGAGTCCCCCCATGCGTCTCAAGGCTATCGCCCTTGCCGCGATACCCGCCGCCTTCCTCGGTGTCATGGCTTCCGCGCCCAGCGCTTCGGCGTGGTCCGCCGGGAACTGTCCGGTCGGGCAGTTCTGCGTGTGGCCCGAGTTCTGGTACGGCGACACCGACATGGCTCCGTCGCTGACGACCGACGAGGAATGGTCCGGCAGCGCTCCCGGGCACATTTTCTACAACCACACGTCCCGGGACGTGACGATGACGTACGTCGTCGCCGAGGGCGAGCTGCAGGGGCGCACGTACACGACCTGCGTCAACAAGGTCTCGGGCAGTTACTTCACGATGCCCATGCACGTCACCGACGTGACGTGGCGCGAGGATGACGGCACCCCCTGCTACTGATCGGCTCCCGTATTTCCGTGCGGTGAGCTGATGGTGCGTGACGGCCCGTCGACCTCGTCGGCGGGCCGTTTCGCGCCGGTCAGAAGAGGTCTGCGGTAGCGTCCGACGGCATGAGGACAGGCATGTCGAGGCGCCAACTGGTCGCCCTTGTAGGTGTTTTGGGGTTGCTGTTCGTCGGGTTGCCCGCTGCGTTCTTTCTTTTCGCCTACGGCTGCGGCGGGCAAGAGGACCGGCTCGCCGAGGTGATGGCCCACGAGGCGGTGCTGGACGTGGAGACGCCGGAGGGTGCGGGGCAGGAAGAGCGGTCCCAGTCGTGCGACGAGGACGATCTCTTCGTGGTCGTGGGGGCGCGGTATCCGTACGGCGGCTCGCCCGAGAACTATCTGGGGCGCTACCGGGAAGCTGCGCTGGCTGATGGCTGGCGGACGCGGGGCGCAGCCGGGGGTGCGACGGTGCCTGAGTGCTTCGTCAAGTCGGTGGGAGGCACGACGGCCTACTTCAGCGTGGAGCGCCTGGACGACGGCTTCGTGTACGCGGAGATCGTCGCGAGTGCCGACGGTTCGGAACACTGCTGAGCCCGGCTGTGTGCGTGCGGTGGAGCGACCACGCAAGGTTTGGCGTCCGTGCGTGAGTTGGGAGATTGAACGGGGAACCATTTCTCGAACGACGGAACGGCGGGTGTCGGCCGCATCTCAGGGGGCCTCTGCCGAGATGGGGCATGAGATGCATGAGATGAGCCGTGTACCGCGCGTCCGCTTCGAGACGGGTTCGGGTTCGCGCTCGCACTCTCACTCGCACTCGCGGTCGCGCTCGAGTCCAGGTTCGGGCGCCCGTCTCGTTCCCGCCCGCGAGCTGCTTCCCGGTGATCTGCTCGCCCTCTCCGCGCGGGACGTAGTCGCGGGGCGGTGGTGCGTCGTGATGCGTACGGAGGCGGAAGGGCCCGGTCTGGTGCGGGTGACGGTGCGGTCGGCGCTCAGTGCGGGTGAGCGCGAGGAGGTGTTCGACCGCGACTGGGATGTGATCGTGAGTACCGGTGCCAGTGCTGGTGCCGGTACCGGGAGCGGGATCGAGAACCCGTGAGGTCGTGAGGCGCGCTCGGCTCAGGACGCGCGCTTCCTCGTCGTCTTCTTCGCCGCCGTCTTCTTGGTGCCGGTGCCGGAGGACGCCGTCTTCTTCGTCCCCGTCCCGGATGACGTCGACGCCGACGTCGCCTTCTTCGTCGTCGCCGTCGCCGCCTTCTTCTCCCCCGCCGCCGCCGTCTTCTTCGTCGTGGACGTCGACTTCTTTCCCGTCGGCTTCTTCCGTTCGGCGGTGCCGCGGGACGACGAAGGCGGCAGGGCGGTCACCTCGGCGACCCGTTCGCCGCGCGACTCGCGGGCGGCGCGGACGCTGTTCTCCAGGGCCGCCATCAGGTCCAGGACCTTGCCGCCGCCCTGCGCCGACGCGGGTGCGGAGGGCGGGGCCTCGCCGGCCGTCTTGGCGGCGATGACCTCCTCCAGGGCCTCGCGGTAGTCGTCGTGCATCTCGTCGAGGTCGATGTCGCCGAGCGTGTCCATCAGGGCGTCGGCGAGGTCGAGTTCCTGGTCGCGTACGGAGACGTTGCTGTCCGGGGCGGCCTCGTCGGGTGAGCGGATCTCGTCGGGCCAGAGGAGGCCGTGCATGGCGATGACGTCGTCCACCACGCGGAGCATGCCGAGGCGCTCCCGGCCGCGCAGCGCGAACTTGCAGATCGCGACTCTGCCGCTGCGCTTCAATGCCTCTCTGAGCAGGGTGTACGGCTTGGCGGCGGGCACGCCGTTGGCGGCGAGGTAGTACGCACGGTCGATCTGGAGGGGGTCGATGCGGTCGCCGGGTACGAAGGCGACGATCTCGATGGTGCGTGCGGTCGGGATCGGCAGCGCGGACAGGTCCTCGTCCGTGATGGGGATCATCGTGCCGTCGGCGTCCTCGTACGCCTTGCCGATCTCGCCCGAGGTCACCTCGCGGTCCTCCAGCTCGCACACCTTGCGGTAACGGATCCGGCCGCCGTCCTCCGTATGGATCTGGCGGAAGGAGACCGAGTGGCTCTCGGTGGCGTTCACCAGCTTGATCGGGATGCTGACCAGGCCGAAGGAGATGGCTCCGTTCCAGATGGATCTCACGTTCGTCGCCCCTCTCGCTCCCGCCCCTCTTCACCCTTTGTGTGGAATCCTTATCTTATGTCGACTGTCACGGTCGTGGAGGGGCGGAAGGTCACCCTCACCAATCTCGACAAGGTCCTGTATCCCGCGACCGGCTTCACCAAGGCCGAGGTGCTGCACTACTACGCGACGGCCGCGGACGCCCTGCTGGCCCACCTGCGGGACCGGGCACTGTCTTTCCTGCGGTACCCGGACGGGCCCGACGGCCAGCTCTTCTTCGTCAAGAACGTGCCGCCCGGTACGCCCGACTGGGTAACGACCGCCGAGGTGCCGCGCTCGGAGGGGCCCTCGCGGATGGTGCTGGTCCAGGACCTGCCGAGCCTGATGTGGGCGGCGAACCTCGCCACCGAGTTCCATACGCACCAGTGGCGCGTCCAGGACCCGGAGGTGGCCGACCGGATCGTCCTCGATCTCGATCCCGGGCCGCCCGCGACCGTCGTGCAGTGCTGCGAGGTCGCCCTGTGGCTGCGGGAGCGGCTGGCGGCGGACGGGATCGAGGCGTACGCGAAGACGTCGGGCTCGAAGGGGCTGCATCTGCTGGCCGCCCTCGTGCCCACGCCGTCCGGGCAGGTCAGCGCTTACGCGAAGGGGCTGGCCGTGGAGGCCTCGCAGGCCATGCCGGGGCTGGTGGTCCACCGGATGACGAGGAGCCTGCGGCCGGGGAAGGTGTTCGTCGACTTCAGTCAGAACGCCGCCCGCAAGACCACCGCCGCCCCGTACACCCTGCGCGCCCGCCCGGCGCCCACCGTGTCCGCGCCGGTCACCTGGGAGGAGGTGGCAGGGTGCGGCGGCCCGGACGAGCTCTCCTTCCTCGCGTCCGACATCGGGGCGCGGCTGGAGGCGTACGGCGGCGATCTGCTCGCGCCCCTGTTCGACCCCGCACGTTCTCGCCCGCTGCCCGAGAGCTCGAGTTCCTGAATGCGAGAACGAGGACGAGGACGCGAGGCGCCCCGTAGACCCCGACCCCGTGAGGCCGTAAGGCGCCCCGCTACACCCGCGCCCACGTGTGCCGGTTCCGTGCCACCGCGTGCAGCGCCTCCACCTCGGCCGGCTTGAGGACGCCGCCCGCGCGGGCCAGCCCGTACAGCTCCTCCGCCGGCAGGACGCGCGCCTCCCGCAGCGGTGCCGTGACCTCGATGCCGCACGCGCCGACGGGCGCCAGTACCGGGCGGACGTCCGCCGTCAGCGCGTACGCGGCGCGGTCGGCGTCCGCCCGGAGGTACCGCAACAGGGGGCGCGGCGGGCGGCGGCCGACCGCGACCATCGGGTCGTCGATCAGGACACGCTGTTTGTGGGCGTGGACGGCGCGCACGCAGTAGAGGCCGCCGGGACCGATCAGCAGGTGGTGGATGCGGTCGCCGCCGGGGAGCGCGATCGAGTGCAGGGTGCGCCAGCCCCCGGCCTCCAGGCCGTCCAGCGTCTCCCCCACCGCCTGCTCCGCCGCCAGGGAGCGGCGGCGCGGGTCGGGGCGCAGCCGGCGGGGCGGGTCCGGGTCGCGGTCGAGGGCGACCAGGAGGGTCTCGCCGGGGCGGTTCGGGGCCAGGTCGTCGTCCGGGGGGAGTGTGAGGCGGGCCAGTTCCGCGGAGGTCGGCACCGGGGGCGGGCCGACGGTGACCGGGCCGGTGAGGAAGGGGCCGAGCACGTCCAGCACGTCCTCCCGGCGGTCCTCGCTGAGCAGGTTCACCCGGGCGGCCCGCCGGTCGTACCAGGCGATGTTCCTGCCGTCGGTGCGGCAGACGTACAGCCGTTCCTGCCCGTGCTTCCAGGTCGGTATGACGCGCAGTCCGTTCATGCACCATCACCCCACGACCATGGGAACAGGCGGGGTGCTCCAGGGGCAAGAAGCCGGTTACCTTTGAGGGCAGTTGGGGGGAGTTGGGGGGAGGCGTCGTTGCGGACCCGCAGGAAGCAACCCGATGTACCGGCCCCGGACAGTCCGTGGAACGAGATCGTGCCCGGCCTGTGGATGGGCGGGCACGAGTTCGCCGGACGCGCCGGTGAGCGCGAACGCGTGGTCGTACACGCGGAGTTCGATCTGGTCCTGACCTTGTTGCGGCTCCCGGAGCACGGGCCGGACGAGGGCGTCGAGCACCATGTGTGGCCCATACCGGACGGGCCGCTCGACGGGACCCAGCTGGCGGGCGTGATGCGGCTCGCGCAGACCGCGTGCGAGGGGCTGGAGGGGCGGCGGCGCGTACTGGTGCGCTGCTTCCACGGCTACAACCGGTCCGGGCTCGTGGTGGCGCACTCGCTGGTCCGCAGGGGGCGGTCCCCCGACGAGGCGATCCGGCTGATCCGCTCCCGCCGCTCGCCGTGGGCGCTGCACAACCAGCTGTTCGTGGACTACCTGCGGGCGGGTCTGGCCACCGCCCGGCTGCTGGAGGAGCTCGCGGAGGAGGTGCCGGAGTAGCCGTCCCGCATGGGCGGTCCCGCATGCGCGGTCGCGTAGGGGCACAGCCGCCGCCTGCGGCGCGCACGCCGCCCAGTGCACCACCAAGTACACCGCAATGGGCCGATTGTCGCGACATACCGGGACATCGAGCAGCTCACTTGCTATGTTCCGGACATGACCAAGGCCGGAACGTCCGGAGCGTCCGGAACGTCCGTGGCGGCGGATCCGTCACCTCCGGCGGTACGCCTGCCCGGGCGCCGTGGCGTCGAGTTCGCGCTCCTCACGGTCGCCGTCCTGCTCCCCGTGTACGGATACTGCGCCGTCGGCCTCGCCCGCACCGGCTCCGTCCCGCCCGGCGCCGCCGGTTACGGGGCCGGGCTCGCCGTGCTGGCGCTCTTCGCGCACCTCGCGGTACGGCTGCGGGCGCCGTACGCCGACCCGCTGCTGCTGCCCATCGCCGTCCTGCTCAACGGGCTCGGCCTGGTGCTGATCTACCGCCTGGACCTGGAGACGCCCGGCGACCGGGCGGCCCCGGCGCAGCTGGTGTGGTCCACGCTGGGCGTGGGGCTGTTCACCGCGGCCGTGCTGCTGCTGCGTGACCACCGGGTGCTCCAGCGCTACACGTACGTGTCGATGGTCGCCGCGCTGGTCATGCTGGCCCTGCCGATCCTCTTCCCCGCGGTGAACGGCGCCCGCATCTGGATCCGGATCGCCGGGTTCTCCATCCAGCCGGGCGAGTTCGCGAAGGTGCTGCTCGCGGTGTTCTTCGCCGGGTACCTCGCGGGCAACCGGCACGCGCTCACGTACACGGGCCGCCGGCTGTGGGGACTGAAGCGGGTCGAGCTGCCCACCGGGCGCGTGCTCGGCCCGATCGCCGCGATCTGGCTGCTGAGCGTCGGCGTACTGGTCCTGGAGCGGGACCTCGGCACCTCGCTGCTGTTCTTCGGACTGTTCATCGTGCTGCTTTACGTCGCGACCGGGCGCACCGGGTGGATCGCGGTCGGGCTGCTGCTGGCGGTCGCGGGCGCCGTCGCGGTGGGCCGGCTGGAACCGCACGTGCACGGCAGGGTCGAGGACTGGCTGCACCCGTTCGCGTCGATCGAGGCGGGGGGCGGTCCGGGCCAGCTCGCGCAGTCCCTGTTCTCGTTCGCCGCCGGCGGCGCGCTCGGCACCGGGCTGGGCCTCGGGCACTCCGTGCTCATCGGGTTCGCGGTGAAGTCGGACTTCATCCTGGCGACGGCGGGCGAGGAGCTGGGCCTGGCCGGGCTGACGGCGCTGTTCCTGCTGTACGGGCTGCTGGTGGAGCGCGGCTACCGGACCGGCCTCGCCCTGCGGGACCCCTTCGGGCGGCTGCTCGCCACCGGTCTGGCGTCGATCGTCGCCCTCCAGGTCTTCGTGATCGCGGGCGGGGTGACCGGGCTGATCCCGCTCACCGGGATGGCGATGCCGTTCCTGGCGCAGGGCGGCTCCTCGGTGGTCGCCAACTGGATCATCGTGGCCCTGCTGATCCGGATGAGCGACTCCGCCCGCGGACAGGACATCCGGGGCCGGGCCGCGGGGCGGCGGGCACGGGCGGGTGCAGGTGCGGGCGCCGGTACGCGTGCGAACAAGGGCGCGGATGCGGGCGCGGCGGGCCGCGTCCTGGAGAAGGGGCCGTAAGAGGGACATGACGACGTACATCCGCAGGGCGGCCGCCCTGTGTGCCCTGCTGTTCGTCGCGCTGCTGGCGAACGCCACCCGTATCCAGGTGTTCCAGGCCTCCTCGTACGACGACAACGCGGCCAACCGGCGGCCGTCGATCGCCCGGTGGGGCCAGCCGCGCGGGGACATCGTGGTCGGTGGCCGCGCGGTCACCGGCTCCCGCGACACCGGCGAACAGCTCCGCTACGAACGGACGTACGAGGACGGCCCGCTGTACGCGCCCGTCACCGGCTTCGCCTCGCAGAAGTACGGGGCCACGCTGCTGGAGGACGTGGAGGACCGGGTGCTCGCGGGCACCGAGCCGACGCTGTCGCTCCTCCCGGCCTGGAACGACATGGCGCGGACCCACACCCCGGGCGGCCGGATCGTCACCACGGTCCACCCCGCCGCACAGCTCGCGGCCTACCGGGCACTGGGCTCCCGCCGGGGCGCGGTCGCGGCCCTGGAACCGGCCACCGGGCGCGTCCTCGCGCTGGTCTCGACACCGTCGTACGACCCCGGGGAGCTGGCCGGGAACGGCCGGTCGGCGACCGCGGCGTGGAAGCGGCTGAGCGGGGACGCGAGCAGGCCGATGCTCAACCGGGCGATCCGGCAGACGTACCCGCCGGGGTCGACGTTCAAGGTGGTGACGGCCGCGGCGGCGCTGGACGCGGGGCTGGTCCGGGACGTCGACGCGCCGACCCGCTCCCCCGACCCGTACACGCTGCCCGGCACGTCGACCGCGCTGTCCAACGAGGTGGACGGGTGCGAGGACGCCTCGCTGCGCTATGCCTTCGAGTGGTCGTGCAACACGGTCTTCGCCCGGCTCGGCGTACGGGTCGGGCAGCACCGGATGGCGGACACGGCGCACGGCCTCGGTTTTGACCACACGGAACTGCGTATCCCCCTGCCCGTGGCGCCGAGCAGCTTCGCCACCGGCACCGGCATGGACCGGGCGCAGCTCGCGCTCTCCTCGATCGGCCAGTTCGACACCCGGGCCACCCCGCTGCAGATGGCGATGGTCACCGCGGCCGTCGCGAACGGCGGCTCGGTCCGGGCGCCGTACCTGGTGGAGCGGGCGACGAACGCCTCCGGCGGCACGGTGTCGGTCACCGTGCCCCGCCCGCCGCACCAGGCGATGACACCGGTCACGGCGGCGCGGCTGCGCGAGCTGATGACGGGCGTGGTGGCGGAGGGCACCGGCGGGCGGGCGGCCGTCGAGGGCGCCACGGTGGGCGGCAAGACCGGCACCGCCCAGCACGGCGTGGGCAACTCCGGCACGCCGTACGCCTGGTTCATCTCCTGGGCCCGCGCCCGGGACGCGGCGGCGCCCGCGGTGGCGGTCGCGGTCGTCGTGGAGAACGCCGACGCCGACCGCGGGGAGATCAGCGGGGGCGGGGACGCGGCACCCGTCGCGAGGGCCGTGATGGAGGCGGTGCTCGGGTCGTGAGCGCGCGGGACGACGGCGTCCGTCTGCGCGCTGCGAGCGACGTACCCGCCGCGGCCGCGGGCACGACTCCAGCCGTTACGCTGCCGGGCATGGCCTCGGAGGTTCCCACACGCGCGTACCGGCGGCTGAGTGTCGAGCAGCGGCGCCGCCAGCTCCTCGCGGCGTCGCTCGAACTGTTCGCGCACCGGGCGCCCGAGGAGATCTCGCTGGACGACGTGGCGGAGACGGCCGGGGTGTCCCGGCCGCTGGTGTACCGGTACTTCCCCGGCGGCAAGCAGCAGCTGTACGAGGCCGCCCTGCGGTCCGCCGCCGACGAGCTGGAGCAGTGCTTCGCGGAGCCGCCCGAGGGGCCCTTCACCGAGCGGCTCACCCGGGCCCTCGACCGCTACCTGACCTTCGTCGACGAGCACGACACCGGGTTCAGCGCGCTGCTCCAGGGCGGCAGCGTGGTGGAGACCTCCCGTACGAACGCCATCGTGGACGGGGTGCGGCGGGCGGCCGCCGGGCACATCCTGCTCCACCTGGGGGCCGCGCAGCCCGGGGCGCGGCTGCGGATGACCGTGCGGACGTGGATAAGTTCCGTCGAGGCCGCCTCCCTGATCTGGCTGGACGAGGGCAAGGTGCCGGCGCGGGACGAGCTGCGGGACTGGCTGGTCGAGCAGTTCGTCGTCTGTCTCGTGGTCACCGCGGGGCGCGACGAGCAGACCGCCGAGGTGATCCGCGAGGCGCTGGCGCTGGAGGACGCCGAGGGGGCGGTCGGCGGACTTCTGCGGCGCGTGCTGCCCGTCGTCGGGGACGCGGGTCATCTGTTGTGACACTGGTGGCGTGAAGAGCGAAGACACTCCCTTCGTCGGCGGCCCCCTGGACGGGCGCGTCCTGCCCGTGCTCCTCGGCATCACCGGGCACCCGCCGAAGACGTACCGCGTCCCGGTGCCGGCCACCGCGGGCGGGCCGCCGACCGTGCTGTTCTACCGGCGGGTGCCACGGCCGCAGAGCGGGCGCTTCGCCCTCGGCCACAGGTGGCAGTACGCGTACGACCCGGAGGGCCGGGCCGGCGGCCCCCGGTGGCCTTGGTCCAAGAAGCCGAAGCCGGAGCCGGAGCAGGGACAAGGGCAGGGACAGGGACAGGGACAGGGACAAGGGCCAGCTGACACGCCGGGCGCGCGGGGCGACACCGCCGACGAGTGACGCCCTTGGTCCCGGACGACCATCCCGGCAGGCGCCGCGGCCGCGCCCGCCCCATCCTGCCGGTGCGCGGTGGACCCTCCATCGCCGCACCGGAGGTGATGTCGTGTCAGCAAGGCCGAGAGGCCCGGTCCCCCGGGCAGGACGGGCAGGCCGGGCGCGCCTGGTCTGTACGGTCGTGACCGTGACGGCCCTCGTGGCCGGAACCCCCGCCGTCGCCGTGACCGTCGCCGACCGACCCGTCCCCGAGCGCTCCACGGCCGGGCTGCTGGCGGAGCTGCGGCGGCTGTACCGGCAGACCGAGGCGGCTACCGAGGCGTACAACGCGACCGGGGAGGAGCTGGACCGGCAGCGCGCCAGGGTACGGCGGCTGGACCGGCGGCTCGCCGCGGCCCGCCGGTCGCTGCGGGACGGCCGGACCGCCGCCGGCCTGCTAGCCCGGCAGCAGTACCGGAGCCGCACCGACCTCTCCCCCTACCTGCGGCTGCTGCTGGCCAGCGACCCGCGGCAGGCGCTCGACCAGGGCCATGTCATCCGCCGGGTGTCCCTGGAACGGGCCGCCACCGTGGCCCGGCTGACCGGCGGCGAGCGGCGCGCCGACGCGCTCGCCGGGAAGGCCCGGCGGGCCCTCGACGCGCAGCTCTCGCTCGCCGGGCGGCGCGCGGCGCAGCGGGACGGCGTACGGAAGCGGCTGCGCGGGGTCGAGGAGCTGCTCGCCTCGATCGGCGACGAGGAGCTGGGCCGGATCGCCGCGCTGGAGCGGGAGGAGGCGGCCGGAGCCCAGCGCAGGCTCCTCGCCTCGGGGGCGCTGGACGGCGTACGGCCGCCCACCGAAGGGGGTGCCGCGGCCCTCGGGTACGCCGTGCGGCAGCTCGGCAAGCCGTACGCGTGGGGCGCCGCGGGGCCGGACGCGTACGACTGCTCCGGGCTCACCTCGCGGGCCTGGGCGCACGCGGGGCGGGCCGTCCCCCGCACCAGCCAGGAGCAGTGGGCGCGGCTGCCCCGGGTGCCGCTCGGGCGGCTGCGGCCCGGGGACCTGGTCGTCTACTTCCCCGAGGCCACGCATGTGGCCGTCTACCTCGGCGACGGGCTGGTCCTGCACGCGCCGCGCCCCGGGGCGGAGGTGAAGGTGTCCCCGCTCGCGGCGAACCCGGTGCTGGGCGCGGTGCGCCCGGACCCGGAGGAGAGGCCCCTGGCGCGGGCGCGGTACACGCCCCCGGAACTGCCCGAGGGGGCACTGGACGGGCCGGACGACGGATACGGGGGGAACTAGGGGAACGAGTGGTACGCCCCGCATGGGACGCGGCGGACGACAGGACGATACGACGGCGGGCGGGTGCACCTCGTGGTGCGCCCGCCCGCCGGTTGCCGCAGGGTCAGTCCTGCACCAGGGATCCGAAGATCTGGGATCCGGCTGCCGGAATGACGGAGTCGTTGCCCGATCCCCAGCCCGAGTCCGAGACCTCCTTGTTGACGCCGACGCGGGTGTCGTTGCCACCTTCGTCACCGGCCTGGGCCGAGGCGGAACCCGCCAGGGCCAGACCCGTCACGGCACAGCCGACGAGAACCGAACGCACGAGAGAACGCATACCACAACCTCCTGTAGGCGCTGCATGACAAGCGTGGGCGGACCGGGGTCCCGTGACGGAGCTCCCGACGCCCGAACGAGAGGATGTCCCCGCAGCGTCGCGATCGGTGAGCTCCGCGCTCGACGAGCGGCGCCAATTAGCACGAACTGCCCACACGCCCGCACCCGAACGGCCCACTGCGGCACCCGTACGGGTCCCGGCCGTGTTGCGGTCAGGTACCGGCCGGAGTACCGGTGCCGGTGCCGGTGACCGAGGTCAGGTACGCCTCCGTGTGCTCCGGCTCGTAGAAGAAGTCCTCGAAGTCCGCGGGGTCGTCGAAGCCGTTGGCGAGGCGGTCCGCGACCGGGGGCAGGGCGCCCGCCGCGCCGATCAGGTGCAGCACCTGCTCCGGGAGGTCACCGAGCATGGTGCCGGTCCACCTGGTGACGTGCCGCGCGGTCTCCCAGTACCGGTCGAAGGTGGCCCGCATCCAGGGCTCGTCGAACTCCTCGTCGCCGTGTTCCAGGATTGCGGCCAGGTAGGCGGCGGCGCACTTCGCGGCCGAGTTGGCGCCCTGGGCGGTGACGGGGTCGTTCGCCACGACCACGTCGGCCACGCCCAGGGCGAGTCCGCCGCCCGGGAGGTGGGCGACGGGGTGGCGGACGGTCGGGGCGTAGCGGCCGGCGAGGGTGCCGCCCGCGTCGGTGAGCTCGACCTTCGTGGCGCGCGCGTACTCCCAGGGCGTGTACCGCTCCATCAGCCCGAGCGTCAGGGAGAGGTGCTCCGCCGGGTCCTTGAGGCCCTGGAAGGCGTCGACGGGGCCGCCGGGCACGCCCTCCCAGAACAGGATGTCGGCGCGGCCCGAGGTGGTGAGCGTCGGGATGACGAACAGCTCGCCGACGCCCGGCACCAGGTTGCAGCGCACCGCCTCGACGTCCGGGTGCTCCGGGCGCGGGCCCAGCCCGTGCACGTAGGAGACGGCGAGGGCGCGCTGCGGTGCGCGGTACGGGGAACGGGCGGCGTCGCGGCCGAACATCGACACCAGTTCGCCCTTGCCCGCCGAGACCAGCACCAGGTCGTAGGCGCGGGAGAAGTAGTCCAGGTCGCCGACCGCCGCGCCGTGGACGACGAGCCGGCCGCCGCGCTGTGCGAAGGTGTCCAGCCAGCCGGCCATCTTCACGCGCTGGTCGACCGACTGCGCGTACCCGTCGAGCCGGCCCACCCAGTCGACGACGCGCTGCGGGCCGGGGCCGGTGACGGACACGCCGAGGCCCTCGATCCGCGGGGCCCGGGACTCCCAGAAGCCCAGCCCCAGGTCGCGCTCGTGCCGCAGTGCCGTGCGGAACATGACCTGCGTCGACATGACCCGGCCGGTGCGTATCTCGTCCGCCGTCCGGTTGGACATCAGGGTGACCTCGTACCCGTGCGACTGGAGGCCGAGGGCGAGCTGGAGCCCGGACTGGCCGGCTCCGACGACGAGGATCTTCCGCATCCGGGGGTGTTCTCCTGCTCGCGACGGCTCGGGGTCGATGCTCGGAACTACTCGGAACTACTCGGAACTACTCGGGGCTGACGGAGATGGCGTGCGCGCAGAGCGCGAGGAGGGTCTCCACGACGGATATGCGGCGCCGCGCGTCCATGATCACGACGGGTATGTGCGCGGGCACCGTCAGGGCCTCGCGCACGTCCTCGGGCTCGTACAGCTCGCTGCCGTCGAAGTGGTTGACGGCGACGACGTACGGCAGCCCGCAGCTCTCGAAGTAGTCGAGCGCCGGGAAGCAGTCCGCGAGGCGCCGGGTGTCGGCGAGGACGACCGCGCCGATCGCCCCGCGGATCAGGTCGTCCCACATGAACCAGAACCGCTGCTGCCCCGGCGTGCCGAACAGGTAGAGCACCAGGTCGTCGTCGAGCGTGATGCGGCCGTAGTCCATGGCCACCGTGGTGGTGATCTTGTCCGGGGTGGCCGAGAGGTCGTCGTGGGCCTCGCTCGCCTCGGTCATCAGCGCCTCGGTCTGCAGCGGCTCGATCTCCGAGACGGTGCCGACGAGGGTGGTCTTGCCGGCCCCGAAGCCGCCCGCGACCACGATCTTCGTCGCGATGGGGGCGCGGGTGATGTCGGCCTGCCAGGGTTTCAGCTCTTCCTCCAGCGCGACGCGCGGGAAGGCCGGGGCGGCGCGGCGGCCCGCCCGGGCGGCGTCAGAGACGACGGAGTCCACTCAGCACCCTTTCCAGCAGTGCGCGGTCCGGCTGTCCCGGGCCGTGACCTGTTCCGTACACACGGATCTTCCCCTGGTCCGCGAGATCGCTGAGGAGGACGCGGACCACGCCCAGCGGCATCCTCAGCAGCGCGGCGATCTCGGCCACCGTCCGCATGCGGCGGCAGAGTTCGACGATGGCCCGCATCTCCGGCATCACCTTGGCGGCGAGCGGGCCGCTCCCGGCGGCGGTGAACGTCCCGGCGGTCCCGTCCGCCAGTTCCTGCCGCCCGTCCGGGGCTTCCAGGGCGGCGACGAACGTCTCGACGAGCAGCACGTGGCCGGTGCGGGTGCGGCCGCCGGTGAGGGAGTACGGGCGGACCCGGGCGGGTCTGCGGTCGCCGCCGCGGACGGGCAGCCTCTTCTGCGCCGCCGTACCCGCGCCGGCCGGGGAGGGCGTCCGCCCCGGCCCGCGCGGTTTCCGCGACGCTCTGGACGAGCTCATCGCGCGTTCCCCGCCCTTCCCGTCACCCTCGCCGTCGCCGTCGCCGTCGCCGTCGCCGTCTGCGTATCCGTCTCCGTCTCCGTCTCCAGCGACGCGCGCAGTTCGCTGCGGAGTTCGGGGGTCAGGACGTGTCCGGCGCGGCCCACGAAGAGCGCCATGTGGTACGCCACCACGCTCATGTCGCATTCCGGGGCGGCGTGCACGCCGAGCAGTGAGCCGTCGCTGATCGACATGACGAAGAGGCTGCCCTCGTCCATCGCGACCATCGTCTGCTTGACCGCGCCGACGTCCATCAGCTTGGCGGCACCGATGGTGAGGCTGCCGATGCCGGAGACGATCGTGGCGAGGTCGGCGGCGGAGCCCCTGGGCCCGCGGGAGAAGTCCGCCCGCCCCTCCCGCGCCTCCGCGTTCCTGCCGGGGTCGGAGGAGAGCAGCAGCAGACCGTCGGAGGAGACCACCGCGACCGACAACAGGCCCGGCACCTCCTCCACGAGGTTGGTCAGCAGCCAGTGCAGGTTGCGGGCCTCATGGCTCAGTCCGAAGGTGGTGCTGGGCGCTGTCAACTGCTTGCCTCCTCGGAAGTGCCCCCCGGTGTCTCGACTGTCTCGACTTCGTCCTGCTCGTGCCGGCGTGGAGCGGGCACCTTGGTCTCGCCCGTCTTCTCGGCGATCTCCGCGGCGACGTCGCGCCGGCCGTCCTGGGCGCCCTGGTGGAAGCCGCCGAGCCGGCGCCGCAGCTCCTCGGCGTTCACGCCACCCGCGCGGGGCCGGGCGGCCGGTGCGGGTGCGTTGATCCTGGGGGTGCGCTTGGGGAGGCCCTTGTCGGTCAGCCGGGGGGTCTCGGTGGTGGTGCCGGTGCCAGGGGTGGTGTCAGGGGTGGTACCGGGGGTGGCCTCCCCCTCGTCGGCCGCACGCTCGTGGGCGTCCGGGCCGATGGCGAACGGGTCGACGGGCCGCGCCGCAGGATCTTCGGGGGCTTCGGGGGCACCGGGGACTTCGGGGGCACCGGGAGCTCCAGGTGCTTCCGGCGCTGTCTCGGACGCCTCGGACTCCGTGGGCGGTGCCGGGGGGACCAGCTCCATCGTCATCTCGGAGACCCGCTCGGGGGCCTGCTCGGCCGTATGTTCCTGCTCGGCCGCATGCTCCTCGGCCGCGGGCGCCTCCCCGGCGTCCTCCGCGTCGTCCTCCCGTACGGCGTCGCCCTCCCGTACGGCAGCGCCATCGCCCCCGGTGGCCCCCCGCTCACGCAGGGCCCGTTCCGCCGCCTCGATCAGCGGGTCGCCGGTGCCGTCCGGCTCGCGCACGACGACGGTCGAGCGGGCGGGCAGGACGTTGGAGTTGGCCTCGGCGTCGGCGCCCGGCAGGGGCATCGACGGGCTGTCCGCGCCCACCGCGCCGGTGCTGGGGACCGCGGTCGCGGAGGCGGCGGCGAGCAGCGGCTTGGGCAGTACCGCGACGGCCGCCATACCGCTCTGCTTCTGCTCGCGCAGCCGTACGCGGACGCCGTGCCGGTGGGCGAGGCGTGCCACCACGTACAGCCCGAGCCCGAGTCCGTCGCCGCTCTCCTGGTCGAACGGTTCATCAGGGTCGAAGTGCTTCAGCCGGGCGTTGACCCGCTCCAGCCGGTCGGCGGTGATGCCGATGCCCTCGTCCTGGACGGAGAGCATCACCTCGCCGTTCTCCAGCAGCCAGCCGGAGATCTCGACGGGCGCGTCGGGCGGGGAGAAGGAGGCGGCGTTCTCCAGCAGTTCGGCGATCAGGTGGCTGAGGTCGTCGGCGGCGGACCCGGTGACGTGCGCGTGCGGCGGCAGCGCGGCGATGCGGACCCGGTCGTAGCGCTCGATCTCGCTGACGGCTGCGCGCACGACGTCGACGAGCGGTACCGGACCCGCGTGCTGCTGGCCGTGCTCGGCGCCCGCGAGGACGAGGAGGTTCTCGCTGTGGCGGCGCATGACCGTGGCGAAGTGGTCGAGCTTGAAGAGGGTGGCGAGCCGGTCGGGGTCCTGCTCGCGCTCCTCCATCTGCTCGATGACGGCGAGCTGGCGCTCGACGAGGTCGAGGGTGCGCAGGGAGAGGTTGACGAGTGCGTCGCTCCTGCCGGTGCGGACCCGCTCCAGTTGCGCGGCGGCCTCGGCGAGTTCGGTGCGCAGCCGGTCGCGTTCGTCGGCCATGCGCTGGCGCTGGCCGATGAGGTGCTTGCGGTCGCCCTCCAGGGGCGTGAGCCGCTCGTGCAGCGCGACGGCGTGCGCCTGGAGCGCGTTGACGGAGCGGACGACCTGGGCGAACTCGTCGTTGCGGCCGGTGAACTTGACGGGTTCCTCGGTGACCGGGTCGGCGGCGACGCGGGCCGAGCCGATGCGCAGCACGGCCAGCGGGCGGGTGAGGGTGCGGGCCATGGCGGTGGTGATGCCGACGGCGACGAGCAGCAGGCCGCCGAGGAGCGCGATGCGGATCTCCAGCGCGGTGACGTCCTCGTCGCGGAGCTGGGCCAGGTCCTTGGTGCGCCGGTCGTAGAGGGAGGCCTCCGCGCCGCGCATCAGCTCGACACGCGCGGTGAGCGCCGCGTCCAGCTCGTCGGTGGCGGTGCCCAGCTCGCCGTCGGAGAGCTCCGGCCGGTCGGTGAGCTCGCCGAGGTGGTCGTCGGCGTCGGCGGCCTCGGGCCCGGTGACCGTGGAGTCGTACGCGTCGCGGGCGCGCTCCGGCGCCGTCTCGCGGAAGCCGGCGAGGGCCGCGTCGGAGCGGACCCGGGCCTGCTGGGCGGCGGCGCTGAGGGCGTCGCGCTGCGCGGCGTCGGCCTCCGACGCGGTGTTCTGGGTGGTGGGCAGGCCGGTGAGGGGGTCGTAGACGGTCTGTGTGGACGTCGGCACGTGCAGCGCGGCGAGCAGCAGTCCGCGGGCCGCGGCGGCCTGCTGGACGGCGGTGTCGAGGTCGGCGAGCGCGTACGCGCCGGCGCCCGCGCGGGGCGGCAGTCGCTCGGCCAGGTCCTCGGCGAGGGCGTGCAGCTCGGCGATGACGGCCGAGTACGCCTCGTGCGCCTCGAGCGCGGTGCCCTCCCCCGTCAGCGCCGCCCGGCGCACCCCGGCGAGGCCGGCGAGGTCCTCGCGCAGGCCTGCGTCCGCGTCCTGTTCCAGCTCCTCGGCCTGCCGGTCGACGCGCGCGCTGCTCTCCTCGCCGGGGGCCTCCGCCTCGGGCCGTCCCGCGGCGATGTACGAGGTGACCTCGTCCCGCTCGTCGGCGAGGGCGTGGGCGAGGGTGAGCGCCTGCTGGGTCCGCTCGGCGAGCGTCACCAGGTTCTGGGAGTCGTGCAACTGCTCGGACGCGGCCATGACCGAGGGCGCCCCGGCGGCGGCGACGGCGGCCGCCACGACGGCGACGGCACCGATGAGCCGGGTGCGCACGCGCGCGGGACGGCCGGTGCCGACGGCGGGCTGCTGCTGCTTGTCGTCGTTGGGTCCGCCCTGCTCCGGAGCGGCCTTGGAGGCCGACTGCTTGCCTGTGCGCCGAGGCCGCTTCTTCTGCACCGGTGCTCGCATTCCTGACTCGTGTACGCATGAACCCGGGTGACGCCCCGTCAACTTCGACGTCTTCCCCGGTACGGCTCCCGACCCTCCCAGTGCCGGTGGGCGGTGGTCCCCCATCGCCAGACCCGCCACCCGAAGGAGTGAACCCCGGAGGGGAGTTGGCGGGCAAGTTCCTCCGGCCCGTGCCAGGACGGTACTCGGTGGGCCGGTTGGACGTGGACGGCGGGCTTTGGCAATATTCGCCGCCACCCGTCGCCGAGCTTGATCATTGCACGCCGCATCCGGTGCCTGACCTGCGGTTCGCATCCACCGGACGCCCGTTGCCGGGCCTTCGCGGAACGGGTGAACGGCTCGTGCAGACTGACGGGATGCGTACGGAAGTGATCTCCGAGCCCGGCAGCCCCGACCTCGCCAACGAGGACTTCGCCGCGGTCGCGGTTCCCGTTTCGGGGCAAGGCGGTTCACTCGTCGTACTGGACGGCGTGACTCCGCCCCGGGAGGCGTACGGATGCCGGCACACGGTCGCGTGGTTCACCTCGCGCCTCGGCGGCGCCCTGACCGAACTGTCCGTTTCCCGTACGGACTTGCCCCTGCCCGGCGTGCTCGCGCAGGCGATCGCCCGTACCGCGAGCTCGCACGCCTCAACCTGTGATCTTTCTCACCCGCGTACCCCGCAGGCGACCGTGGCCCTGGCGCGCTGGTCCCCGCAGTCCGTGGAGTACCTGGTGCTGTCGGACGCGGCGCTGCTGCTCCAGGGGGTGGACGGGGCGGTGACCGCGGTCCTCGACGACCGCCTCGCACGGTTGCCGCGCGCGTCCCTGACCTCGGCCGCGGTGACGGACACGACGCTGCGGAACCGGGAGGGCGGTTTCTTCACGGCGGCGGCCGACCCGTCGGTGGCCCGGCGGGCGGTGACGGGCACCCTGCCGCGCGGGCGGGTGCACGCCCTGGCCGCGCTGACGGACGGGGCGACGCGCTGGGTGGACCGGTTCCGGCAGGGCGACTGGGCCGACTGCTTCTGGGTCGTGCGCGAGGAGGGGGCGCCGGAGCTGGTGCGGCGCGTACGGGCCCTGGAACGCGCCGACTCCGCCCGGACGCACCTGGGCCGGGCCAAGCGGCACGACGACGCGACGGTGGTGTACGTGGAGCCGTGATCGCCTGTGCCACATCCCCGGCCGGAGTCCGTTCACAGGCTCTCAGGCGTCGTCGCCCTCGTTGAACTGGTGCAGCAGCCGGGCCAGTTCGGCGACCTCCGTCCGGTCCCAGCCGGTCAGCCGG
This sequence comes from Streptomyces sp. CRN 30, assembly GCF_034105845.1. Taxonomy (NCBI): domain Bacteria; kingdom Bacillati; phylum Actinomycetota; class Actinomycetes; order Kitasatosporales; family Streptomycetaceae; genus Streptomyces; species Streptomyces sp. CRN 30. Next base: position 35,937 of record NZ_JAVRHI010000218.1, read on the forward strand.
CGCACGTACCGCTCGCGGCGGGCGTCCCGCACCCGGCGGAAGCGCTCCCGCCCCTCCTCGGTGAGGCGCACGAGCCAGGCGCGGCCGTCCGCGGGGTCGGGCTCGCGGGCCACCAGGCCGAGCTCCTCCAGGGCGCGCAGCTGGCGGGACATGGTGGCCTTGCCGACGCCGAAGTAGGCCGCGAGCTCCGTGGCACGCAGCCCGCCGCCGGTCTCCAGCCGGGCGAGCAGCCCGTACGCGGAGGACTCCAGGTCGGGGTGGACCGCGCGGGCCATCTCGCCGGACTTGGCGCGGGCGCGGCGCAGCAGGACCGTCAGCTCCCGCTCGAGGTCCAGGTAGGCGAGGTCCATGCCGCCGCCCGGCACCTCGGATCCGTCCCCGGAGCCGCCCCCGGACCCGTCCTGCCGATGCGCGCCGCTGTTGCCGTCCTCGTGCACGTCCGTACCCCTGCTCCGGTTTCCCGTTTCTGAAAGTTTCCGTCAAAGGCAGCCATCGCCGCAGCTCGGCCAGTATTTCGCAGGCGTAGACCAACGGCGTCCTCCGGCCCCCCTTCCCGGTGGCCGCGGACGCGCGTAGCGTCGTGACAGGCGCACATTGTCATGATCGCGCCACTCCCCCCACTTCTCTCCCCTTCCCCCGGGTGAAGCCCCGCTGTGCCGACAGGCCCGCCGCGTCCGTAGGCACCGGCCGCACCGGCCGAGCACCGGCGCTCCCTCCGGTCTCCCCTCCCCTCGTCACCCCACCCTGTCTCCGCCCCCCTCGCACCCCCCACCGAGCATCACCGAGCCCTTCGGAGGCCCGTCATGCCCGCGCGCAGATTCCGTTCCACCCGCTCGCGCTCCGCCCTCCCCCTCCGCGCGGCGCTGGTCGCCGTGTTCGCCCTGCTCCTGCCCTTCCCCGCCGCCGCCACGGCCGCCACCCCCGCCCCCGCCCCCGGCCCCGTCGTGGCCCCCGGCTCCGCGTACATGGGCGCGGGCGTCCTCCTGCACGAGGGCCGGGGCGCCCGGCCCGCAGAGGGCGGCGCCCCGACGGACCGGGCCCTGCACACCGAGGGCGTGGACGTCAGCAGCCACCAGCGCAACGTCGCCTGGCCCGCCCTGTGGAACAGCGGTGTCCGCTGGGCCTACGTGAAGGCCACCGAGGGGACGTCCTACCGGAACCCCTACTACGCGCAGCAGTACAACGGCTCCGCCGGCGCGGGCATGGTGCGCGGCGCCTACCACTTCGCGACGCCCAACTCCTCCTCCGGCGCGGCCCAGGCGGACTACTTCGTCAGCAACGGCGGCGGCTGGTCGGCGGACGGCAGGACGCTGCCGGGTGTGCTGGACATCGAGTGGAACCCGTACGGGAGCCCCTGCTACGGCAAGTCGCCGGGCGCGATGGTCGCCTGGATCCGTGACTTCCTGGACCGGTACAAGCAGCACACCGGCCGCCACGCCGTCGTCTACACGGCCGCCAACTGGTGGAACCAGTGCACGGGCGGCCACGCCGGCGTCGGCGCGGTCCACCCGCTGTGGGTCGCGCGCTACGCCTCCTCCGTGGGTGCCCTGCCGGCGGGCTGGGGCAGCTACACGATGTGGCAGTACACGGCCACCGGCCCGATCGTCGGCGACCACAACCGGTTCAACGGTGCGCTGGACCGGCTGGTGGCCCTCGCCAACGGCTAGGGCGCTTCTGATGGATCTCCGCACCGTCGCGAGAAGGCCCGGACCCCCTGCGGGGTCCGGGCCTCCCTCGACCGGCCGTGTCCGTCACGCCACGGCCGGCAGCTCCACCTCCGCCGGGGACAGCGCCAGTTCCAGCACCTGGCGGACGTCCGTCACGGCGTGCACGTCGAGCTTCTGGAGGACCTCGGCGGGCACGTCGTCCAGGTCGGGCTCGTTGCGCTTGGGGATGACCACCGTGGTGATCCCGGCCCGGTGCGCGGCGAGCAGCTTCTGCTTGACGCCGCCGATCGGCAGCACCCGCCCGGTCAGCGAGACCTCGCCGGTCATCGCCACGTCCGTACGGACCTGCCGGCCGGACAGCAGCGAGGCCAGCGCCGTCGTCATGGTGACGCCCGCGCTCGGTCCGTCCTTCGGCACGGCGCCCGCCGGGAAGTGGATGTGCACGCCCCGGTCCTTCAGGTCGCCCACGGGCAGCTCCAGTTCGGCGCCGTGGCTGCGCAGGAAGCTCAGCGCGATCTGCGCCGACTCCTTCATCACGTCACCGAGCTGGCCGGTGAGGGTGAGGCCGGCCGCGCCCGTCTCCGGGTCGGCCAGCGAGGCCTCGACGTACAGCACGTCGCCGCCCGCGCCGGTGACCGCGAGCCCGGTGGCCACACCGGGGACGGCCGTACGGCGCTCGGCCGGGTCCTGGGCCGACTCGGGTACGTGGCGCGGGCGCCCGAGCAGTCCGCGCAGGTCGGCGTCGGTCACCGTGAACGGCAGCTCCCGCTCGCCCAGTTCGTGCTGGGCCGCGACCTTGCGCAGCAGCCGCGCGACGGAGCGCTCCAGGTTCCGTACGCCCGCCTCGCGCGTGTACTCGCCGGCGAGCTTGCGCAGCGCGCCCTCGTCGAGGGTGACCTCGTCCGCGCCGAGCCCGGCCCGCTCCAGCTGGCGCGGCAGCAGGTGGTCGCGGGCGATGACGACCTTCTCGTCCTCGGTGTACCCGTCGAGCCGGACCAGCTCCATGCGGTCGAGCAGCGCCTCCGGGATGGCCTCCAGGACGTTGGCCGTGGCGAGGAAGACGACGTCGCTCAGGTCCAGCTCGACCTCCAGGTAGTGGTCCCGGAAGGTGTGGTTCTGGGCCGGGTCGAGGACCTCGAGGAGGGCGGCCGCGGGGTCGCCGCGGAAGTCGGAGCCCACCTTGTCGATTTCGTCCAGGAGCACCACCGGGTTCATCGACCCGGCCTCCTTGATCGCGCGGACGATCCGGCCGGGCAGCGCGCCCACGTAGGTGCGCCGGTGGCCGCGGATCTCCGCCTCGTCCCGGACACCGCCCAGCGCGACGCGCACGAACTTGCGCCCCATTGCGTGGGCGACGGACTCGCCGAGGCTGGTCTTGCCGACGCCGGGCGGCCCGACGAGCGCGAGCACGGCACCGCCGCGCCGCCCGCCGACGACCCCGAGCCCCCGGTCGCTGCGCCGCTTGCGCACCGCGAGGTACTCGGTGATCCGCTCCTTCACGTCGTCCAGGCCCGCGTGCTCGGCGTCCAGCACCGCCCGGGCGCCCTGGATGTCGTACGCGGCGCTGTCGTCGGTGCGCTCGTTCCACGGCAGCTCGAGCACGGTGTCGAGCCAGGTGCGGATCCAGGAGCCCTCGGGCGACTGGTCGGAGGCCCGCTCCAGCTTCTCGACCTCCTTGAGGGCCGCCTCGCGGACCTTCTCGGGCAGGTCGGCGGCCTCGACGCGGGCCCGGTAGTCGTCGGACTCCTCGCCCTCCTGCTCGCCGTTGAGCTCGCGCAGCTCCTTGCGCACGGCCTCCAGCTGGCGCCGCAGCAGGAACTCGCGCTGCTGCTTGTCGACGCCCTCCTGGACGTCCTTGGCGATGGTCTCGGCGACGTCCTGCTCGGCGAGGTGGTCGCGCAGCTGCTGGGTGGCGAGCTTCAGGCGGGCCGCCGGATCGGCGGTCTCCAGCAGCTCGACCTTCTGCTCGGTGGTCAGGAAGGGGGAGTACCCGGAGTTGTCGGCGAGCGCGGAGACGTCGTCGATGGCCTGCACCCGGTCCACGACCTGCCAGGCGCCGCGCTTGCGCAGCCAGGCGGTGGCGAGGGCCTTGTACTCCTTCACCAGTTCGGTGACGTGCCCGGGCAGGGGGTCGGGCACGGTCTCGTCGACCCGCGTCCCCTCCACCCACAGCGCGGCACCCGGCCCGGTGGTCCCGGCGCCGATGCGCACCCGGCCGCGCCCGCGGATCAGGGCACCGGGGTCGCCGTCGGCCAGCCGGCCCACCTGTTCCACGGTGCCGAGCACACCCGTGCTCGCGTACGTCCCGTCGATCCGGGGCACCAGCAGCACCCTCGGCTTGCCCGGCTCCGCCCGCGCGGCGGCCTGGGCGGCCTCCACGGCGGCCCGCACATCGGCGTCGTTCAGGTCCAGCGGCACCACCATCCCCGGGAGCACGACCTCGTCGTCGAGCGGCAGCACGGGCAAGGTGAGCGGTGTGGACGTCGATGCCATGAGTCTCTCCCTCGGCAGTCAAGTTGAGCTATGCCGACTCAATGCCCCTGAGCCGCCGAATGTTCCCCCGAGGCCGTTCGCTGTGAGCGATCACGGAAACGGGACCGGCCGCAAGGCCCCTCGGATGCGGCACCGCGACTGCCAGGATGACCTCATGAGCCCCACCTACGAGATCCCCGAAGTCATCGACCGGCGCGAGGGGCCGTACGGCGAGGTAGTGCTGCGGCGCCACGGGGAGCTGCTGCAGATCATCGCCAACGGCTGCTTCCTCATGGACACCTCCGACGGGCGCTCCGAGCGGCTGCTCGTCGACGCGGCGCTGCGGGCGCTGGACGACCGTCCGGGGCCGAGCGTGCTCATCGGCGGGCTGGGGGTGGGCTTCTCGCTCGCACACGCCGCCGCGAACCCCCGCTGGGGGCGCGTCACGGTGGTGGAGCGCGAGCCGGCGGTCATCGAGTGGCACCGGCGCGGACCCCTGTCCGAGCTGTCCGCGGACGCGCTCGCGGACCCCCGCACCAAGATCGTCGAAGCGGATCTGATCACGTACGTCAATGAGACATCCGCCACGTACGACGCCCTGTGCCTGGACATCGACAACGGTCCCGGCTGGACCGTCACCGAGGGCAACGGGAGCCTCTACGCGCCCACCGGACTGGCGAACTGCGCAAGGGTGTTGAAGCCCGGCGGAGTGCTCGCGGTGTGGTCCGCCCGGCCTTCCGCGGATTTCGAGGAAACCTTGGGGAATGCCGGGTTCCAGCAGGTGCGTACCGAAGAGATCCCGGTTGCCCGGGGAGTTCCGGACGTCGTGCACCTCGCGGTCCGGCCTGGATAGCTAAGGCGCGGTGAGTGCCCGTACGCTGCTGCTCTGACGCCGATCATTCAAGCGTCAATCGCAGTCATGCGTAGTCAAGGGATCACCCCACGGATTCCGGAAAGCAACACAGGGGCGGGCGATGGAGCAGACACACACCTCCCACAACGGCACGACGGCAACCCCGGGCGCCCAGCGCCGGGTGCTGGTGGTGGAGGACGACCCGACGATCGTCGACGCCATCGCGGCCCGCCTGCGCGCGGAGGGCTTCCTCGTGCAGACCGCGGGCGACGGCCCCGCGGCCGTCGACACGGCGGAGGCCTGGCAGCCCGACCTGCTGATCCTCGACATCATGCTGCCGGGCTTCGACGGCCTGGAGGTGTGCCGCCGGGTGCAGGCCCAGCGTCCGGTGCCGGTGCTGATGCTCACCGCGCGCGACGACGAGACGGACATGCTGGTCGGGCTCGGCGTCGGCGCCGACGACTACATGACGAAGCCTTTCTCCATGCGTGAGCTGGCCGCCCGCGTGCACGTCCTGCTGCGCCGCATGGAGCGCGCCGCGCTGGCCGCCGCGACGCCCCGCAGCGGCATCCTGCGCCTCGGCGAGCTGGAGATCGACCACGCGCAGCGCCGGGTGCGGGTGCGCAGCGAGGACGTGCACCTCACCCCCACCGAGTTCGACCTCCTCGTCTGCCTCGCGAACACCCCGCGTGCCGTACTCTCGCGCGAGCAGCTGCTCGCCGAGGTGTGGGACTGGGCGGACGCGTCCGGGACGCGCACCGTGGACAGCCACATCAAGGCGCTCCGGCGGAAGATCGGCGCGGAGCGCATCCGCACGGTGCACGGCGTGGGCTACGCGCTGGAGACGCCGAACCCCTGAGGAGCCCGTGCACGGCCGGCTCGTCCCCGGTGCGGCGGACGCTCCCGCGGACGTGCGGCAGACGGGTGTCCGCGTCGGGCAGGCGAACCAGTGCGTGCGTGAGGGGTCTCAGTGACGGTCGGTCCGGGCAGGAAGCGCAAGGGCGCGGATCCCTGGGGTGGAGTGCGCCCCTTCTCGATCAAGACGAAGCTGGGCACGCTCGTCGTCGTCTCGGTGCTCATCACCACCGGTCTGCTGATGATCGCCGCGCGCACCGAGACCGAGCTGCGCTTCATCACCATCTTCTCGATGATCGCCACCCTGCTGATCACACAGTTCGTGGCCCATTCGCTCACCGCGCCGCTGGACGAGATGAACGCGGTCGCCCGCTCCATCTCGCACGGCGACTACACCCGCCGGGTCAACGACAACCGCAGGGACGAGCTGGGCGACCTCGCCCACACGATCAACCTCATGGCCGACGAGCTGGAGGCCCAGGACCGCCAGCGCAAGGAACTCGTCGCGAACGTCTCGCACGAGCTGCGCACCCCCATCGCGGGCCTGCGCGCGGTCCTGGAGAACGTCGTCGACGGCGTCTCGGCCGCCGACCCCGAGACCATGCGTACGGCGCTGAAGCAGACCGAACGGCTCGGGCGCCTGGTGGAGACGCTGCTCGACCTGTCCCGGCTGGACAACGGCGTCGTCCCGCTGCGCAGACGGCGCTTCGAGGTGTGGCCGTACCTCTCGGGCGTCCTCAAGGAGGCCAACATGGTCGCCTCCGCGCGCGGGGGCGTCGCCTCCGAGTCCGGCAAGCACACCCGCACCGACGTCCACCTGCACCTCGACGTGCACCCCTCGGACCTGACCGCGCACGCGGACCCCGAGCGCATCCACCAGGTGGTCGCCAACCTGATCGACAACGCGGTCAAGCACAGCCCGCCGCACGGCCGCGTCACGGTCACCGCGCGGCCCGGCACCGCACCGGAGTCGCTGCGCCTGGAGGTCCTGGACGAGGGCCCGGGCATCCCCCAGTCCGAGTGGCACCGCGTCTTCGAGCGCTTCAACCGGGGCGCGGTCAGCTCCCCGCACGGACCGGGCAGCGACGGCGGCACCGGCCTGGGCCTCGCCATCGCCCGCTGGGCGGTGGACCTGCACGGCGGCCGGATCGGCGTGGCGGAGTCCCCGCGGGGCTGCCGCATCCAGGTCACCCTGCCGGGCCCGCCGAACCAGCGGACCGGCCAGGGCCGCCCCTCGGCCGTCCGGTCCTGAGAGCCTGGCGGAATCCGTCACTCCGAGAGGGCTCCACGGCACGCCGGGTTGACGTAGGGTTCGACCGGAGCACCAAGATCGACGGAGATCCGCGCCGCCGGACACGTGTGATCAGGCTGCCGTGGGGCAGTCGTGGGGCGGAGGGCAGCGCGCGGGTCGCCGCAGGCCCCTCCGACGCATGCGCCGGATCCGCACACCCAACCGGAACCTCGCTTGTTTCCCGCCATTTCGAGCCGTGAAACACAGCCTGAGATGTGACTTACACGACGATGAACGGGCCCGGACTGACCTTCTCGGCCACGGGGGCGTAGCCTTTATTCCCGCTGTCCATCACCTTGTGAAGCGGAAGAGGGCGGTTGCCGCCGTGTCGCCACAGTCCCCCAGTAACTCCAGCACCTCGACCGAGACCGACCAAGCGGGCAAGAACCCCGCGGCGGCCTTCGGTGCCAACGAGTGGCTCGTCGACGAGATCTATCAGCAGTACCTCCAGGACCCGAACTCGGTAGACCGGGCCTGGTGGGACTTCTTCGCCGACTACAAGCCGGGGGCAGCTGCCTCCTCGGCTCCGGCGGGTGCCACGGCCGCGGGGGCCGCGGGGACCACCACGCAGCCCCAGCAGCAGGCCCAGGCCGCCGCTCCGGCCGCCCCGGCCCAGGCCCCGGCGCCGCAGCAGGCACCGGCTCCGCAGCAGGCTCCGGCCCAGGCCGCCGCCCCCGCGCAGCCCGCCGCCCCGAAGCAGGCCGCGCCCGCCCCCAAGCAGGCCGCGCCGGCCCCGGCCAAGCCGGCCGCCGCGCCGGCCAAGCCGAAGGCGAAGGCCGAGCCCGCGAAGGAGGCGCCCGAGGGCCCCGAGTTCGTGACGCTGCGCGGCCCCTCCGCCGCCGTCGCCAAGAACATGAACGCCTCCATCGAGGTCCCCACGGCCACGTCCGTGCGCGCGGTCCCGGTAAAGCTGCTGTTCGACAACCGCATCGTCATCAACAACCACCTGAAGCGCGCCCGGGGCGGGAAGATCTCCTTCACGCACCTGATCGGCTACGCGATGGTGCAGGCCATCAAGGCCATGCCGTCGATGAACTACTCCTTCACGGAGAAGGACGGCAAGCCGACCCTGGTCAAGCCGGCGCACGTCAACTTCGGCCTCGCCATCGACCTGGTGAAGCCCAACGGCGACCGCCAGCTCGTCGTCGCGGGCATCAAGAAGGCCGAGACGCTGAACTTCTTCGAGTTCTGGCAGGCCTACGAGGACATCGTCCGCCGCGCCCGCGACGGCAAGCTGACGATGGACGACTTCTCCGGCGTCACGGTCTCCCTGACCAACCCCGGCGGCCTCGGCACCGTCCACTCGGTGCCGCGTCTGATGCCCGGCCAGTCGGTCATCATGGGCGTCGGCTCCATGGACTACCCGGCCGAGTTCCAGGGCACCTCCCAGGACACCCTGAACAAGCTGGGCATCTCCAAGGTGATGACCCTGACGTCGACCTACGACCACCGGGTCATCCAGGGCGCCGCCTCCGGCGAGTTCCTGCGCATCGTCGCCAACCTGCTGCTCGGCGAGAGCGGCTTCTACGACGAGATCTTCGAGGCGCTGCGCATCCCCTACGAGCCGGTCCGCTGGCTCAAGGACATCGACGCCAGCCACGACGACGACGTCACCAAGGCCGCCCGCGTCTTCGAGCTGATCCACTCCTACCGGGTCCGCGGCCACGTCATGGCCGACACCGACCCGCTGGAGTACCAGCAGCGCAAGCACCCCGACCTGGACATCACCGAACACGGGCTCACCCTGTGGGACCTGGAGCGCGAGTTCGCCGTCGGCGGCTTCGCCGGCAAGTCGATGATGAAGCTGCGCGACATCCTCGGCGTGCTGCGCGACTCGTACTGCCGCACCACCGGTGTCGAGTTCATGCACATCCAGGACCCCAAGCAGCGCAAGTGGATCCAGGACCGCATCGAGCGTCCGCACTCCAAGCCGGAGCGCGAGGAGCAGCTGCGCATCCTGCGCCGGCTGAACGCGGCGGAGGCCTTCGAGACCTTCCTGCAGACGAAGTACGTCGGCCAGAAGCGGTTCTCCCTGGAGGGCGGCGAGTCCGTCATCCCGCTGCTCGACGCGGTCATCGACTCGGCCGCCGAGTCGCGCCTGGACGAGGTCGTCATCGGCATGGCCCACCGCGGCCGGCTCAACGTCCTCGCCAACATCGTCGGCAAGTCGTACGCGCAGATCTTCCGCGAGTTCGAGGGCAACCTCGACCCGAAGTCGATGCACGGCTCCGGCGACGTGAAGTACCACCTGGGCGCCGAGGGCACCTTCACGGGCCTGGACGGCGAGCAGATCACGGTCTCGCTGGCCGCCAACCCCTCGCACCTGGAGGCGGTCGACCCGGTCCTGGAGGGCGTCGCCCGCGCCAAGCAGGACATCATCAACAAGGGCGGCACGGACTTCACCGTCCTCCCGGTGGCGATCCACGGCGACGCGGCCTTCGCGGGCCAGGGCGTCGTCGCCGAGACGCTGAACATGTCGCAGCTGCGCGGCTACCGCACCGGCGGCACCGTGCACGTCGTCATCAACAACCAGGTCGGCTTCACGGCGGCTCCCGAGTCGTCCCGCTCCTCGATGTACGCCACCGACGTGGCCCGCATGATCGAGGCGCCGATCTTCCACGTGAACGGCGACGACCCCGAGGCCGTCGTCCGCGTCGCGCGCCTCGCCTTCGAGTTCCGGCAGGCGTTCAACAAGGACGTCGTCATCGACCTCATCTGCTACCGCCGCCGCGGTCACAACGAGTCGGACAACCCGGCGTTCACGCAGCCGCTGATGTACGACCTGATCGACAAGAAGCGCTCGGTGCGCAAGCTCTACACCGAGTCCCTCATCGGCCGTGGCGACATCACCCTGGAAGAGGCCGAGCAGGCGCTCCAGGACTACCAGGGCCAGCTGGAGAAGGTCTTCACCGAGGTCCGCGAGGCCACCACCTCGCAGCCCTCGTCCGGCGACTCCGGGGACCCGCAGGAGGGCTTCCCGGTCACGGTGCAGACCGCGGTCTCCACGGAGGTCGTCAAGCGGATCGCCGAGTCCCAGGTCAACATCCCCGACCACATCACCGTGCACCCGCGCCTGCTGCCGCAGCTCCAGCGCCGCGCGTCGATGGTCGAGGACGGCACGATCGACTGGGGCATGGGTGAGACGCTCGCGATCGGCTCCCTGCTCCTGGAGGGCACCCCGGTGCGCCTCTCGGGCCAGGACTCCCGCCGCGGCACCTTCGGCCAGCGCCACGCGGTCCTGATCGACCGGGAGACGGGCGAGGACTTCACCCCGCTCCTCTACCTCGCGGACGACCAGGCCCGGTACAACGTCTACGACTCGCTCCTCTCCGAGTACGCGGCCATGGGCTTCGAGTACGGCTACTCGCTGGCCCGCCCGGACGCGCTCGTCATGTGGGAGGCGCAGTTCGGCGACTTCGTCAACGGCGCCCAGACGGTCGTGGACGAGTTCATCTCGTCGGCCGAGCAGAAGTGGGGCCAGACGTCCGGCGTCACCCTGCTCCTCCCGCACGGCTACGAGGGCCAGGGCCCGGACCACTCGTCCGCCCGCCCGGAGCGGTTCCTCCAGCTCTGCGCCCAGAACAACATGACGGTCGCGATGCCGACCTCCCCCGCGAACTACTTCCACCTCCTGCGGTGGCAGGTGCACAACCCGCACCACAAGCCGCTGGTGGTCTTCACCCCGAAGTCGATGCTGCGCCTGAAGGCCGCCGCGTCGAAGGCGGAGGAGTTCACGACGGGCGGCTTCCGTCCGGTCATCGGCGACGCGTCGGTCGACCCGGCCGCGGTCAAGAAGGTCGTCTTCACCGCCGGCAAGGTCTACTACGACCTCGACGCCGAGCGGAAGAAGCGCGGCGTCACGGACACGGCGATCATCCGCATCGAGCGCCTGTACCCGCTGGCGGGTGCCGAGCTCCAGGCGGAGATCGCCAAGTACCCGAACGCCGAGAAGTACCTGTGGGCCCAGGAGGAGCCGGCGAACCAGGGTGCCTGGCCGTTCATCGCTCTCAACCTGATCGACCACCTCGACCTGGCGGTCGGCGCGGACGTCCCGCACGGCGAGCGCCTGCGCCGGATCTCCCGCCCGCACTCCTCCTCCCCGGCGGTGGGCTCCGCGAAGCGCCACCAGGCCGAGCAGGAGCAGCTGGTGCGTGAGGTGTTCGAGGCGTAGGTCCCACCGGCACGGCCAGGGGCCCGGTCCCGAGCTTCGGCTCGGGACCGGGCCCCTGGCGTTACGGGCGTACGGGCTCGCGGGCGTACGGCGGTCAGGCCAGGTAGGGCTCGAAGTCCCAGTAGGGCCGGGTGCGCTGGCGGGCGGAGATGGTGTGCGGGTGCTGGGCGCCGAGGGTGCGGGTCAGGGCCAGCAGCCCGTCCTCCTCCAGCTTGCCCGCCTCCTCCTGCTCCCGGGCCGCCCGCAGGTCCGCGGCGAGCGCCACCTGGCAGGAGAGGGTGAGCGGATGCTCCTCGCCCAGCATGTGCCGGCTGCGGCGCAGGGTGTCCCGGCTCAGCTCGACGGCGTCGCCGATCCGGCCGTTGAAGTTCCGGGCGCTGGCGGCGTTCAGCGCGCAGCCCAGGACCCACGGGTGGTCCTCGCCCAGGGTCGCGGTGAGACCGGCGAGGGCCGCCTCGAACATCGCCATGGCCTCGGCCCGTTCCCCGGCGGACTGCATGACGAGCCCGGTGTTGGAGACCATGCCGGTGGCGACGGGGTGCGCGGGGCCGAGGAGCGCCCGGTAACCGGCCTCCGCCTCGTCGATCAGCTCGCGCGCCTGGCTGAGGTCGCCGTGCTCGCGCAGGTAGTTGCCGTACTGCGTGAGGAAAGCCAGGGTGCGGTAGTGCTCCCGGCCGTGCAGCCGCACGAGCTGTTCCAGCAGGTCGGCCATCGCGGGCCCGGTGTCCTGGGTGTGGCTGCCCTCGCGCCGACGGCACATGAGCAGCTGCGCGCGCGCCTCCAGGGTCTGCGGATGCTGCGCGCCGAGCACCTGTACGTGCAGGCGGACCACCGGCTCCTGGCTCGCGAGCGCGTCCCGGTAGCGCCCCTGCAGACGCAGGCAGTGGTTGACGGCGCTGCCCGAGTTGAGCGTGCTGACGTGCCGGGCCCGCAGCACGTTCTCCCGCCGGGTGCGGGTCTCCAGGTCCAGCTCGTAGGACTCGGCGTACCGGCCTAGGAGACGCAGCCCCACGCCCAGGTTGTGCCGGGCGATCAGGGTGGCGGCGTCGTCCGGGCCCAGGAGCCGGGTGGTGCCGTCGAGGATCTCCTGCTGGAGTGCGTGGGCCTCCGTGTACCGCCCGAGGTGCCGCAGGCCGTTGGCCATGGCGCTCTTGGTGGTCAGCTCGCCGAGTTCGTTGCGCTGCGGCGCGGCCTGGAGCCGCTGCAGATAGGAACGGTCCAGTTCGTAAGCGTCCCGGAACCTGCCGATGGCCCGCAGGACGTAGCTTTCCTGCGTGTTCAGTTCGAGCATGGGCGGGGAGAGCGGATCCAGCAGGCGGGACCAGCGGTCGCGGATCTTCCGGGCCAGCTCCAGACCGGCGTTGTACTCGCCGCTGCGGTAGCAGTACCGCAGGCAGTTCAGCACCAGCTCCTGCACCCGGGGCTGGCTGCTGTCCAGGGCGCCGGACGGCTCCAGGTGCGGCAGCAGCTCTGCGTACCGGGGCCAGCTGCGGCTGTCCACGGGGCTGCGCGGGTCCGCCTCCGCGAGCAGCGTACGGACCGCCCTGCGGTGGAGGACGCGGCTGTCCTCGCTGGTCAGCTTGGAGACGATGTCGTGGACCAGCCGGTGCATGTGCACCGAGTCCTGGTGCGGGCCGGTCTCGGTGCCGAGGGGGCCGCGCGTCTCACGGGTCAGCACCGAGTAGTTGGCCAGTGTGTCCAGGGCGCGGGTCCACGCGGGCAGGTCGGTGGCCATCCACCGCAGCTCCTCGGGGAGGTCCGCCCGCGGGTAGCCGCGGATCAGGCCGAGCGGGATCCGGCCGGGGGCGAAGGACGTGCACAGGCTGAGCACGTCGATGGCCTGCGGCTGGGCGCGGCGGAGCCGGTTGAGCAGTATCGACCACGAGGTCATGGAGGACTGCGGGAAGCCCTCGCCGGTGGCGGGTTCGTCGACGGTGGAGAGCCTGCGCTCACGCACCATCCGCAGGTACTCGGGCACCTCCATGCGGGACTCGCCGAGCCAGGAGGCGGCCTGCACGAGCGGCAGCGGAACGTCGCCGAACTCGGCGGCGACCTCGTCCGCCTCCTCCGCCGTGATGTGGGGGGCCCGGCGCATCAGGTAGCCGGTGGACTCCGAGCGTACGAAGGAGGGGATGTCCAGTATGTCGCTGTACTCGTTCCAGGCACGGTTGCGGGAGGTCACCAGGACGTGCCCGGTGCCCTGCGGCAGCAGGGCACCGATGCCCTCGGTGTCGTCCCAGCCGTCGAAGATCAGCAGCCAGTTCCCGTGCGGCTCGCCCCGCCGCAGGGCGTCGCGCACCGCGCGGATGCGCTCGCCCGGCTCGCTGCCGATGGGCAGGCCCAGCTCGACGGCGAGTTCGCCGAAGCGATCGCGCTGGACGTTGCGGTCGTCGGAGTTGACCCACCAGACGACGTCGTAGTCCGGGCTGAACCGGTGCGCGTACTCGGCCGCCAGCTGGGTCTTGCCGATGCCCGACATGCCGAGCAGCGTGCAGACGGAGGCGTCGCGTTCGGCGTCGGCGAGGCGCTGGTGCAGCTCGGTGAGGAGGTCGTCGCGGCCGGTGAAGCGCGGGTTGCGGCGGGGGACCTCGCCCCAGATCTCGCAGCGGGTGTCGGGGTAGCGGGCCCGGCCGGGCAGGTTCCGCGGGGCACGGCGGCGCTCCAGGCCGAGCCGGCTCAGCAGGCGCTCCTCGGCGGCCCCCTCGTTCAGGCCCCAGAGGCTGGCCGGCTCGAGGACCGCGGTGGCCGGCAGCAGCGGCCGGTTGGTGAGGTTGACCGCGGCGAACCGGTCGGCGTGCGCGGCGACGAGGCCGCGCAGCACGTCGTTCCACTCGCCCGCGGGACGCGGTCCGAGTTCGAAGAACCAGTCGCTGAGCACGAGCAGCACCCGCCCGCTGGACAGCAGCAGGTCACCGAGCGCGTCCTCGAGCGGGACCTCACGCCGTGGGTCCCAGCGTTGCAGCGTGACCCGGTGGCCCTGCCGCTCCAGGAACCGTTCGATCCACGCCGCCCACGAGCGGTGGTAGCCGGGGAAGACCACCAGGAAGTGCTCGGAGGCCGCCGCACCGTCCCCGCCCGACCGCCGCTGTTCCGCCATCGCCGCTCCCTGTTCCCGTGTCCACGCACCCTCGCGCACGCGCCTGCTCAACGTAGCGCAACCACCTCGCCACCCACCGTCACCGCGAGTGCCGGGCCGCCGCCTTGCCGAGGTGTGCGTGCCGCCTGCCCATCTCCCCGACGAACTCCCGTCCGGCAGAGGTAAGTTCATCGGATTCACGGAGGATCGACAAGCCTTCGCCGACCTCTCCTCGGTATGTCTCGAACCGCTCGTCGGCCCGTCGCCGCCACGCCGCGGGCATGCCCGGCCCGGTCGCCGCACGCGACCATAGGTCGGTGAGGGCCAGGTGCGCGTACACCCCCTGGAGCACCCCGGGGACGGGGCGCGGATCGGGACGCCATCCCACACGGTGCAGCGCTCCCGTCTCCGGGCGGCACAGGGGCAGGACCTCCTGGAGCGCGGCCAGCTTGGTGTGGTGGGCCTCGTGCACCAGGGACTCGGTCAGCTCGGGTGCCTCGGCCGGCAGCTGGGCCAGGACGGCGCCCGGAGCCGCCCGGAGCGTGGCGCTCATCGGGACGCCGTCGCACGTCGGCGGGTCCAGCGGCACGACGGCCCGGAGCACCGTCCTCGTCTCCGCCGCACGCCCGGGGTCGGTCGCCGTCAGCAGCGCCTGGGCCTCCCGCCATCGCTGGGCCCAGGCCCGCTCCGCGGAGTGCGGACGGCCGGCCGCGGGCAGGGCCCCGGGACCGATACCGTGCGGCGGCACCCGATAGGGGTCCAGGTCGTCGAGGACGACCGCGCTGCCGGGCAGGGCGCGGAGCGCGGACCATCCGGAACCACCGCCGGGCCGGCGGGGCGCCCGGGGCTCGGCCGGTGCCGCACGGGGTGCCAGTACTACGTGATCGCGGCCGGCGGCGTCCGCGATCCGCACCAGACCGGCCCGGCCGCTGATCCGGACCCGGCCCGTGGGGCAGCGCAGTACGCCGAGGCCCGGCAGGGACAGCACGCCCGTCCGTACGGTGCGGGTGTCCCCGTCCACGCACCCCGCGCGGACGGCCGCGGCGACGGCGACGCCGCGGAAGTGCGCCAGATGCCTCTCGAAGGCCGGCCCCTCGGGCGCGCCGAGGGCCGCGGCGAGCCAGGAGCCGGTCATCGGGTAGTCGACGACGTCCCGGACCGCGGCGGCGTCGGTCCGTTCCGCCCGCTCCAGCAGGGCCCAGTCCGCCGCGAACTCCCGGCGCGCACCCGGCGTGACATCGCTCATCCGTGCGAGCCTGACGAGCAGGGACTTGAGGAGCAGCAGGCGACGGGAGTGCAGCGCGGCACGCAGCGCCGTGGTGCACCCGGGCGTCGGCCGGGTCCTCGCCAGTTCCGCGAGGACGGCGGGCGGGACGGGCACCGAAGTCATCCCGGGGCGTCCTCACCATGTCCGGGCGCCGTACGTCCGGCCGAAAACGACCCGTCGCCGGGCTCGTCGCCGGCGACCTCCCCGGCGACGTACCAGACGTCCGTCAACGCGCGGGGGTCCCCCAGCGCCCGGTCGACGGCGTCGATGAGCTCCGGGTCGTTCATGGCACGCAAGGTCCGCAGGTCGACGTCGGCGAGGTCACCCGAGGTGGCCGCGGCCCGCCCGGCGTGTCCGCCGCTCCCGGCCGCCCTCTTCCCCTGCTCCCCCACGGTCCGCTCCTCCCCACCGACGCCCGCCCCGCGCAGTCGCCGTAGCTGCCCAGTTCTTCCCGACGCGCCGGTAACAGAAACCCTGTTCGGATCAACTCCGGTCAGCTTCGGCCTGGTTGGCCCGCCACTCCGTCCACGGGTACCAGGGCGGTGCCGTCCGGCCCCACGCCTCCCCCGGCAGCGCCCACGCCGTCACCGGCCGGCCTGAGCCCGCGGCCAGCTCCTCCTCCTTGGCGCGCGTCAGCTCGGCGTCGTCCCGTTCGGCCTCCCGCAGCTCACCGGCCAGCCGCTGCCACTGCTCCCCGGCCGACCGGTACGCCGCCCGCGCCGCACCGGGACGCCCCATGAGGGTGAGCACCGCCCCGCACCCGTGCCGCGCCCTGGCCGCCGTCACCGAGCCCGGGTCGGTGCCGTGGGCCAGCTGTGCCTCCCGCTCCGCCTGCTGGTACGCCTGCAGGGCGTCGACGAGCACCGGTGTGCCGGCGCGGTGCCACCCTTCGAGGCGGACCCGCCCGAGCTGGAGCCAGGTCTCGGCCCGTACGGCGGCGTCGGCCGTCACCCGGGCCGCCTGGCCGAGCAGGTGACGGCTCTCGAACAGGTCCGGCAGGAAACCCAGGTGCCGGAAGCGCTGGGCGAGGGCGCTGCCGACGAGCCCCTGCAGCCGGCCCCGCTGGGCGGACCGCGCCGGCACCGCCCGCAGCGCCTCGCGCAGCACGTTCTCGGCCCGGTCGACGGTGCCCGCGCCGTCCGGCGCGGAGGCACGCCGGAGCAGCGACTCCCCCCAGGCGATGAGGAGTTCGCCCCGCCGGGGGCTGTCGGCGGGCGCGAGCACGACGGCCGTCCCGTACGCCTCGTCGGCTTCCTGGCTCTCGCCCGCCGCGTCGTGGAACGCGGCCCGGGCGGCGAGGAAGGCCGGCCGGAGCGCCGGATCGTCACCGGCGGCCCGCTCTGCGCGCAGGAGCGTGTCACGCGTCTCGGCGGCATCGGCGCCGGCGGCGCGCAGCGCCCGGACGAGGTCGAGCAGGGCCGGGCCGCGCACGGCGGCCGGGGCGCCCTGCCGGTCCAGGAGGGCGCAGGCGTCGCGCAGTTCCCGGGCGGCCTCCGCGGGCCGCCGGAGGTCGAGGAGGAGTTGCCCGCGGCGCAGCAGCCGGGCCGGGTGCGTGCCGGCGGGCCAGTGTGCGGCGTCCCGCTCCAGCACCTCGAGCGCGGCCGTCAGCTGCCGCTCGTCCCCGGTGAGGCGGCCCAGCTCGTGCCGGCAGGCGGCGAGTTCCAGTGCCGCGCCGGCCCGCTCGCGGCCGTCCGCCGCAGTGGCTCCGTGGGCGGCCGCGAGCTCCTCGGCGGCCGCGCGCAGCAACTGCGTCCGGCGGCCTTCGGCGCGTGCCACCGCGGTGCCGGCCTCGGCGCGCAGCACCCGGCCGAGGACCAGCCGGGCCCGTCCGCGGTTCCCGTCGTCCGGTGCGGAGCCGGTGTGGGCGCCGTGCGCGGCGGCCTCGGCCTGTTCCCGCGCCCGGTGCAGCACCGCCGGGTCCCCCAGGGTCCGCCACTGGCCGAGCAGTCTCTCCGCCTCATCCAGGGGCTCGGGTGTGACGAGGTCGGGCACGTAGTGGCGCAGGACGCGGGCGGGCACCCGCGCGAACAGCTCGGCCTCGGTGCCGCCGGCGGTGTCGTCGCTGCGGTCGTCGGCCGTACCGCCGGTGCCGGTGGCGGGCCCGTGGCCGGCGAGCCGGGCGGCGGCGAACGCGGCGAAGTTGCGGGTGCCCTTGCCGAAATGGCGTTCCACGTAGGCGGAGCAGTGCTTGAGGACCAGTGAGGCCGTGTCCTGGTCGAGGGAGTTCAGCAGCAGTTCCTGCACCCGGCCCGGGTAGGCGAAACAGGGCTGCGCCTCGGTCCCGGGCAGTTGCCGCAGCACTCCGCCCAGCAGCACCTCGGCCAGCTCCATGGGTCCGGTGTCCGGCAGCATGGCCCGCTGGACCAGCTGCATGACCGGCAGGGTGAGCGGTGCCGCGGCGAGGTACACGGCCAGCCGCAGGGCCCCGGGCGAGGCGTCGGCCCGGAAGGCGCGCAGCAGTTCCTCGTCGCCGGCCGGGGCGGTGTCGACGGGCGGCAGGGCGCCGGGGGTGGTCCAGGCCGCCCAGGCGCGCTCGCTGGTGGGACCGGCGCCGGACAGCAGCCGGGCCCAGGCGGCGAAGGCCTCCGGCGTCGGCTGGAGCACCGGTACGGGACGGGCGCCGACGAGGGGCCCGTCCCAGGGCTCCTCGTCCGGCTGGAAGGAGACGGACCCGCCGGGTCCGGCGGCCCTGACCAGCAGTCCGGGTTCGGCGGGCAGCGCGGTGCGGTCCCACAGGCGGGGTGGCAGTGGCTGGACGACGGCCAGCGGAGAGCTGCGCGGCCAGTCGTGCAGCAGCCGCTGCGCGCTCCCGCTCCGCCAGAGGGGACCGACGCAGTCACTGACGACGAAGGTCAGCCGGCGGCCCGTCGGGTCGTGCAGTTCGTCGGCGGTCCGCAGCCGGGTGCGCCGGCCGGGGCCGGCGGTGGTGCCGACGCGGGGGGCACCGGACCCGTCGGCGTACAGGTGGTGGACGCGGACGGCGGCGAAGGCACCCGACTGCTGGCAGGCCTGCCGCAGCTCCTCGGCCAGCTCCTCCCACACGGCCATGGCGGGGCCCGTGTCCACCAGCAGCTGGACGTCACAGCGGTGGCGGCGGCCGTGGCGCGGGACGGGCAGGAGGATGCCGCTCGCCGCCGCGCGCTCGGCGGTCGCCTCCTCGTCGATCCCGTCGTCCCGGGGGGTCGTGGAGGGGGCGCGGTAGCGGCCGAGGATGCGTAACGCCCGCTCGAGGCCGAGGAGCCCCGGCAGCGCGGTGGCGGTGGGGACGCGGACCGGGAAGGCGGGCGGCGTACCGTCGGGCCCGCCACCGGGCGGGCGGCGCGCCGGTGGCCGGGTGCCGCCGGCCGTGTGCAGGGGCACGGTGGCGGAGGGAGGGTCCGTGCCCGCTCGCCGGTCACCGGCCGCG
>NZ_JAVRHI010000219.1:0-19884 GCF_034105845.1 Streptomyces sp. CRN 30
CGCCGCCACCGAGCGGGCCAGGCCCCGCGCCACCGCCTCGTCGATGGTGGCCGCGAGCCGCGGCGCCTCGGGCAGCCCCTGGTCGGCGAGGAGGTCGGCGAGGCCGCCCGCGTAGCCCTGGCCGACCGCGCGCACCTTCCAGGCGTCCTGTCTGCGGTAGAGCTCCAGGGCGACGACGGCCGACTCGGCGTCCAGGCCGGTGAGGGTGTAGCCGGCGACCGGGGTGCCGTCGAGGCCGGTGACGGCGAGGCGCGGGGCGGCCGCGGCGCCGAACCGTACCGGTCCCCCGGTGCCGGACGGCAGCGCCAGCAGCACGCTCACCCGGTGCACGGCCTCGGGCAGGGCGTCCAGGTCCACGGCGAGGCGGTGGTCGGCCGCCACCTGCCCGGACACCTCGATACCCGGCAGGGTGCGCGCACCGGGATGGAGCACCCACTCCACACCGTGCACCGTGCCGTGCTCGTCGCCCAGCGTGGCGCCCGCCATGACCGGCTCGCCGGCCGAGACCCGCACCTCGAGCCGGACCTCGGGGAGCGGGTGGTTCTGCCCCCGCACCAGCTCGGCCGTCATCGCCTTCGTCCCCCTCCCGAACCGTCGGCGTTACAGGACCGGCAGGATCGTCGGCATCAGGTCCTGGAAGGTGCGGCCGTTGGCCGGGACACCGAGGGCGGTCATCTGCCAGCCGCTGCCCGAGCGGTGCACCTTGGCCATGATCTGGGCGGTGTACGCGCCGCCGCCCGCGAGCGTGTAGCGGGCGAGCTCCTGGCCGTTGGTCTCGTCGACCATGCGGCAGAACGCGTGTCGCACCTCCTGGAAGGTCTGGCCGGTGAAGGAGTTCACGGTGAAGACGATCTGGTCGATGTGGACCGGGACGCGCTGCAGGTCGACGAGGACGGCCTCGTCGTCACCGCCCTGGCCGACACCGCCGACGAGGTTGTCGCCGGTGTGGCGCACGGAGCCGTCGTCGCTGACGAGGTGGCGGAAGAAGACGACGTCGACGGGCTGCTTGTCCGCGAACAGCACGGCGGAGGCGTCGAGGTCGACCTCACGGGTGCGGGTGCCGAACAGTCCGCGCCGGGGGGCGGCCTGCCAGCCCAGCCCCATGCGCACCGCGGTCAGCGTGCCCCCGTCGTCCTTCTGCAGGCTGATGGCCTGCCCCTTGGTCATGTTGACCGTCACGCCGTTCCCCTCTCGTGCTGCTCCCCTGTTGCCGCGCGACCCGCGGTTGACCTGAACACTACGGTTCGGCACCGACAGCGCCGTACCGCGGATCGCACTTTGTGTCGGTCCTGCAACACAGCGCGCCCGCCCCGCCGGGGACCGACGGGGACGGGGCGCGGGCCGGCGGGGCGGGCGGGACGGGGAGACCGTCAGGCCAGGCCCGCCTCCCTCATCTGGCGCAGCTCCTTCTTCATCTCCGACACCTCGTCGCGCAGTCGGGCGGCGATCTCGAACTGGAGCTCGGCGGCCGCCGCGCGCATGCGGTCGGTCATCTGCTCGATCTGCTCGGCGAGTGCGGCGGCCGGGCGGTCGGTCGGCACCGTCCGAGCCGCCCCGCCCTTGCCCTTGGCGGCCTTGGTGCCCTTGTCCGCCTTCCCCAGGGAGGGCACGGGGGCCTTGGCGCCCTTGCCGTCCTTCGTGCTGCGGTAGCCGGTGCCGAGCAGCTGCTCCGTGTCGACGTCCTCGCGGGCGATCTGCGCCACGATGTCGTTGATCTTCTTGCGGAGCGGCTGCGGGTCGATGCCGTGCGCCGTGTTGTAGGCGACCTGCTTCTCCCGGCGGCGGTTCGTCTCGTCGATGGCCCGCTCCATCGACGGGGTGATCCGGTCGGCGTACATGTGGACCTGGCCGGAGACGTTGCGCGCCGCGCGGCCGATGGTCTGGATGAGGGAGGTCCCGGAGCGCAGGAAGCCCTCCTTGTCGGCGTCGAGAATCGCCACCAGGGAGACCTCGGGCAGGTCGAGGCCCTCCCTGAGGAGGTTGATGCCGACCAGGACGTCGTACTCCCCGGAGCGCAGTTCGCGCAGCAGCTCGACGCGGCGCAGGGTGTCGACGTCGCTGTGCAGGTAACGGACCTGGATGCCGAGCTCGACGAAGTAGTCGGTGAGGTCCTCGGCCATCTTCTTGGTGAGCGTGGTGACGAGGACGCGCTCGTCCTTCTCGGTGCGCTTGCGGATCTCGTGCACCAGGTCGTCGATCTGGCCCTCGGTGGGCTTGACCACGACCTCGGGGTCGACCAGGCCGGTGGGGCGGATGATCTGCTCCACGTGGCCGTCCCCGCGCGAGAGCTCGTACTGGCCGGGGGTAGCCGACAGGTAGACGGTCTGGCCGACGCGCTCGGTGAACTCCTCCCACTTCAGCGGGCGGTTGTCCAGCGCGGAGGGCAGCCGGAAGCCGTGGTCGACGAGGGTGCGCTTGCGGGAGGCGTCGCCCTCGTACATCGCGCCGATCTGGGGCACGGTGACGTGTGACTCGTCGATGACGAGGAGGAAGTCCTCGGGGAAGTAGTCGAGCAGCGTGTTCGGCGCGGATCCGGGCTCGCGCCCGTCGAAGTGCATCGAGTAGTTCTCCACGCCGGAGCAGGTGCCGATCTGGTGGAGCATCTCGATGTCGTACGTGGTGCGCATGCGCAGCCGCTGGGCCTCCAGCAGCTTGCCCTGCTTCTCCAGCTCGGCGAGGCGCTCGACGAGCTCCTTCTCGATGTCGGTGACGGCGCGCTGCAGCCGCTCCGGTCCCGCGACGTAGTGGGAGGCCGGGAACACGTAGAGCTGCTGGTCGTCGCTGATGACCTCGCCGGTGAGCGGGTGCAGGGTGGAGAGGGCCTCGATCTCGTCGCCGAACATCTCGATGCGGACGGCGAGCTCCTCGTACACCGGGAAGATCTCGATGGTGTCGCCGCGGACGCGGAAGGTGCCGCGGGTGAACGCCATGTCGTTGCGCGCGTACTGGATGTCGACGAAGCGGCGCAGCAGGTCGTCGCGGTCGATCTCGTCGCCGACCCGGAGCGGGACCATGCGGTCCACGTACTCCTGCGGGGTGCCGAGGCCGTAGATGCAGGAGACGGAGGCGACCACGACGACGTCCCGGCGGGTGAGCAGCGAGTTCGTCGCGGAGTGGCGCAGCCGCTCGACCTCCTCGTTGACCGAGGAGTCCTTCTCGATGTACGTGTCCGACTGGGGGACGTACGCCTCGGGCTGGTAGTAGTCGTAGTACGAGACGAAGTACTCGACGGCGTTGTTCGGCAGGAGCTCGCGGAACTCGTTCGCCAGCTGGGCGGCCAGTGTCTTGTTCGGCGCCATCACCAGGGTGGGGCGCTGGAGCTTCTCGATCATCCACGCGGTGGTGGCGGACTTGCCGGTGCCGGTCGCGCCCAGCAGGACGACGTCCTTCTCGCCTGCCTCGACGCGCCGGGCGAGCTCGGCGATGGCCGTGGGCTGGTCGCCGCTCGGCTGGTAGGGGCTGACGACCTCGAAGGGCGCCCCCGTGCGTTCGATCTGGGTTACTGGCCGCATGGCATCAACCGTACGACCCCCCACTGACAACGGGCCCGGTTCACCGGTTCTGCGGGGTGCGGGAGCCGGGGTGCCTGGGGTGGCCGTGGTGCCGACGGAGCCGGGTGACCTCGCGTCCGCCCAGGTGGGAGGCGGTGGCGTGGGCGGGGATGCCGGGACGGTGCGCCTCGGGGTCGACGTCGCGCCCGCCCGTGACCATGCGCGGGTCGAACAGCACGACGGCGCCGGCGAGACAGATCAGGAGGAGCGGGCCGATCATCATAGGCGCGAGCAGGGCCCCGGCCGACTCGCCGTCCGGGGTGCCACCCGTGTCGTGGACGTGGACGCTGAGGGCGGCCATGCCCGTGTAGTGCATGCCGGTGACGGCGAGCCCCATGACGAGGCTCGCGCCGACGCTCCACAGGAAGCCGCGGACCTGTCCGGCCGCCCACAGGGCGGCGATGGCGGCCACGACGGCGATGACGACCGAGGCGCCGACGGTGAGCGTGTTGTACCGCAGCTCCCCGTTGAGCCGCATGCCGGCCATGCCCAGGTAGTGCATCGAGGCCACGCCCAGCCCGGTGATGGTGCCCCCGGTGAACAGGGCCGCCCCGGTCGCGCCCCGGTGGCCGACGACGAAGATGCCGACGCCTGTCATGACGATGGCGAGGGCGAGACTGGCGAAGGTGATCAGCGGGTCGTAGTGGACCGGGGTCTCCCGCACCTGGAAGCCCGTCATGGCGACGAAGTGCATGGTCCAGATGCCCGAACCGATCGCCGCGGAGCCGAGGGCGAGCCAGCCGGCCCGCCCCCGCCGGGAGCGCGTCACGAGCAGCGATCTCATCGTGCAGCGCAGCCCGAGCGCACCCCCGAGGCAGGCCATGAGATAGGCCACCGCTGGTGTGACGAGTCCGTAACTGAAGCCGTCGACCGTGCCCTGCATCCGCGGCTGCCCTTCCCGCCCTGACGTTTCCGTGACTTCCGGTGCATGTTCCCGCTCCCGACCGCGGCAACGGTCATGGCTGAAGCAGAGAGTATGACCCTTACTGGAATGGTCGAACGATATTCCGGCAAAGAAACACGGAGCTGCCCCACTTGTGCGGTGGCCGTGAGCACGCCGGGACCACACCATTCAATTCATGGCCATCCTGAACCCCCTTTCCGTTGACGCTCCGCTGCCACCGTTGAGCCGTTCGTGATCACCTATGCGAGGAGTACGCATGCCTGTGCGTTCCGTTGCCGCCGGAGCCTCCGCGTTCGTGGGGATGACCGCCGCCCTCCTGTTTCCCGCCCCCGCCGCCCACGCGGCCCCCGCGACCGACCGCCCGGTCGTGGTGGCGCACCGCGGGGCCTCCGCCTACGCGCCCGAGAACACCCTGGCGGCCGTGGACAAGGCCGCCGACCTGGGTTTCCGCTGGGTCGAGAACGACGTCCAGCGCACCAAGGACGGTGAACTCGTCGTCATCCACGACACGACGCTGGCGCGCACCACGAACGTGGAGGAGCTCTATCCCGGCCGGTCGCCGTGGAACGTGCGGGACTTCACCGCCGCGGAGATCGCGCGCCTGGACGCGGGCAGCTGGTTCGGCTCCCGGTACGAGGGCGCGCGCGTGCCGACCCTGGAGCAGTACGTCGACCGCGTGTCACACAACCACCAGAAACTCGTCCTGGAGATCAAGAGCCCCGAGCTCTACCCGGGCATCGAGCAGCAGACCCTGAAGGTGCTGTCCAACGAGGGGTGGCTCAGCCCGGGGCACCAGCGGTCCCGGCTGGTCGTGCAGAGCTTCAGCGCGGACAGCGTGCGTACGGTGCACGAGCTGCGCCCGGGCGTGCGCACCGGCTTCCTGGGCACCCCCGCCGTCGCCGAGCTGCCCGAGTACGCGCGGTTCGCCGACCAGATCAACGCGCGGTACACGACGATCTCCGCGGAGTACGTCGCCGCGATCCAGGCGAACGTCGGGCCGCACGGGAAGCCGCTGAAGATTCTCACCTGGACCGTGGACACCGCGGCCGACGCCCGCCGCGTCGCCGGCTACGGCGTGGACGGCATCATCACCAACGCCCCCGACGTCGTGCGCGAGGCGACGGGCGGCTCCTGACCCGGCGCCCACCGCCGTGGCCGGGCGTCCGGGCCGCCCGGCACTGTCAGTGGCCCGCCGTACGGTGGACCGCATGAACAGTCATGGGCAGGAGGAGCGACGGCTCGTGTGGGCCGTCGCCGGCACGGACATCGGTCCGCTGCTGCTGGCCGCGACGGGCGACGGCCTGGTGAGCGTGGTGTTCCACGCCACCGACGCGGTCCGTGACAGGGCGCTGGAGCGGCTCGCCTCCCGGCTCGGCGCCGAGCCGGTCCACGACCCGGACGCTCCGCTGCCGGCCGAGGCGATACGCCAGGTCGCGGCGTACTTCACGGGCGGGCGCCGTGACTTCGAGCTGCCGCTGGACTGGTCGCTGAGCTCCGGCTTCAACCGCCGTGTGCTGCGCGAGCTGGCGTCCGGCGTCCCGTACGGCACGGTCGTGGGCTACGGCGAGCTGGCCGGCCGGGCGGGGCAGCCGGGCGCGGCCCAGGCGGTGGGCATCGCCATGGCGTCCAACCCGCTCCCGGTCGTGGTGCCGTGCCACCGGGTCGTCGAGAGCGACGGCGGGATCGGCGGGTTCGGGGGCGGCCTGGACACCAAGCGGAAGCTGCTGGCCCTGGAAGGGGTGCTTCCGGAGCCCCTGTTCTGACGGCCCGCACGATTACGGCACCGCCCGCGGGCCGACGGTTCGCTCCGCGTGGTGCCGGGCCGTGCCGCGGGCGCCGAACGCGTCGTAAGGGGAGGTCGGAGACGGGACGGACCGCTCCTCCAGCCGTGCCCGCGGCGCCTCGAAGCCGTCCCGCCCGAAGGACAGGCACACGTGCGGAGGGGGATGTGGTGCTCTGGGTGCGGGACCCGGTCACCGCGGCCGAGTTCCATGAGGGGGCGGAGGCACGCGCCGGCCTGGGCCCATGCCGGACGACACGGCGGGCCCCCTCCCCCGCCCCGCCCGCCTCACGCCCGCCTCCCCCAGGCGGAGATCATCGGCGCCGTGGCCAGGTCCAGGCCGCCGGAGGCCACGTGCGCGAGGTGCCGGTCGATCTCCTCGTCCGTGGCGAGGCGCGAGGTGACGAGCTCCGCGCGGACCTGACGGATCGTCGCCGACTCCAGGGCCGCGCAGGCGGGCGAGGCGACCGGGAAGTACGCCTCGGCCCGCACCCCGCGCAGGCCGCCCTCGCGCAGCAGACGCGGGAGGCTGCGGCCGTACGCGAGGTCGATGCCGCGCCGGGTGAGCAGGGTGCGGAAGGCCTGGCGCAGCCGGTTCGCCAGCTGCTGCTCGGGGCCGTGCTCGTCGGGGCAGGCCAGCGGCTGGAGGGCCGGGTCGGCGTCCTCCACCAGCAGTCGCCCGCCGGGCCGCAGGGCCCTGATCATCGAGCGCACCGCCCGTTGCCGGTCCGCCACGTGGAGGAGGGCGAGCCGGGCGTGGACGAGGTCGAAGCCCTCCCCCGGTGGGTCGTCCGCGCCCACGTCGTGGACGAGCGCCTCGACCGGCGGGCGCGCGACGGGGAGCATCCAGGAGGTGTCGGCCCCGGTCGCGAGCACCCTGCCCGTCGGTCCGACCTTCTTGGCCAGCCAGGAGATGACGGAGGTGCCGCCCGCGCCGACCTCCCAGCAGCGCCAGCCGTAGCCGAGGCCGAAGCCCTCGATGTGCCGGAACGTCGTGGGGTCGAAGAGGGGCGCGAAGGCGTCGAGGCGCGCCCCGGCCTCCGCCGCTGCCTGGGACTGCCGGTGGTCCAGGAGATGTCCACGTGTCTGCATCATGACGTGATCATCCCATTTGACCTACTTTCCCCTATTCAGCGACGCTCCCACAGTCAGTCGGTCACCGGGCGGGACCCTGCGCGTAGACGCGCCCGGCCCAGGACGCGATCTGGTGCTCCGGCAGGTGCCGGGCCAGGTCCGCCTCACTGATCATGCCGACGAGACGCTTGTCCGCGATCACGGGGAGCCGGCGGATCTGGTGCTCCGTCATCTCCTCGAGCACCTGGCCGACATCGGCCTCCGCGTCGATCCAGCGCGGTGTGCCCTTGGCCATCTCCCCGGCGGTGACCCGGGACGGGTCGTGCCCGAGGGCCACGCACCCGACCACGATGTCCCGGTCGGTGAGGATGCCGCAGAGCCGTTCGTCGGCGTCACTGATGGGCAGGGCGCCCACGTTCAGCTCGCGCATGAGCTGGGCGGCGCGGTCCAGGGTCTCGTGGGCGGGGATCCACTGCGCGCCCCGGTGCATGATGTCTCCGGCGGTGGTCATGGCGTACCTCCCGGTACCGGACGGCCGGCGCGGCGCGGGACGCTCCGCGTGTCCCGGCTCCCCGCATTCTCGTCGCATGCCGGGAGCGGCGCACCCCTGGACGGGCGCCGCGTTCAGCCGTTCCAGGCCGGGTGCCGGGGGTCGTCGGCGCGCACCAGGACGTCCGCCGTGGCGGCCGGGTCGGCCTCCGCCTCGTAGCGCTCGTGGGCGGGGAGCGTCCAGTGCTCGCCCTCGGGGGTGCGGCGGCGCAGGGCGCCCGGGGAGAGGCGGACGTGCACGGTCAGGTCGAAGGGGAACCAGTTCTTCAGCAGGAGCGGCCCGTGCAGCAGCAACAGCCCGCCGGGCGGCAGTTCGCTGTACGGGCTGCGGGTGGCGCGGTCGGTGGCGGGATCCCACAGGTCGGGCAGGACGCGGCCGGTCCCGCCGGGTTCGAGCGGGCCGAACACCTCGCGCCACAGGGCGGGGACGTCGAACCAGCCGTCGTAGTACGCCTCCACGTCCTCGTGCCCGTACTCGAACCGGAGGGAGGCGGGCCGCAGGAAGCCCTCGGTGCCGACGACGAGGGAGGGCCGCCCGCGCAGCCGCAGCGCCTCGGCCACGCGCCGGGCGAGGTCGCCGGGGCGGGCGGCCGGGGCCCCGTCGAAGGCGACGCGCGGCCGGCTGCCGCCGTCGTCCGGCTCCAGGTCGAGCAGCCGGTCGGCGAGGAGGTCGCCGAGCCGTTCCCAGGTGATCGCTTCGAGTCGCACCCCTCCCATGATGCCGCCGCCGGCTTGCGCACCGGAGCGGGCCGGGAAGGAACCCCCCATGACCGCGGCCTCCTCGACTCCCCCGTCCGGTACCGGTCCCGTCGTGATCCAGGCGCTCGGGCGCAAGTACTGCGCCGAGTGCCGGAGCGGGCCGCTGTCGCTGCTGGTGCGGGAGGACGGCGCGCCGAGGTGCCTGGACTGCGCCGATCTCGGGCACCTGGTCTTCCTGCCGCGCGGGGACACCGCCCTCACGCGCCGGTCACGCGAGGAGAGTGCGCTGTCCGCCGTGGTCGTACGGTTCGACCGGCGCCGTAGCCGGTACGAACGGCGGGGCATCCTCGTCGAGGAGGCGGCGCTCGCCCGGGCCGAGCAGCGGTGCCTGGCCGACGCGGAGGCCCGGCGCCGGCGCCGGCTGCGGGACGCCGAGCGGCGGGCGGCCGAGGACGTGCGGTTCACGGACGCGTTCGCGGACGGGATACGGCGGCTGTTCCCCGGCTGCCCCACCGGACGGGCACGGGCGATCGCCGTGCACGCCTCCCTGCGCGGCAGCGGCCGGGTGGGCCGGAGCGCCGCCGGGCGGGCGCTGTCCGGGACCGCGCTGACCTCGGCGGTCGTCGCCTCCGTACGGCACCTGGACACGCCGTACGACCGACTGCTGATGAGCGGGGTGCCCCGGCACGAGGCGCGCCGGCGGATCGCGGGGACGGTGGAGGAGGTGCTGCGGGCGTGGCGGACGGCGGGGTGAGGGGCGCCGCGTGTGCCGCTGGACGCTCACGTATGCGTGCGCGCCTCCCGGCCATGGTCGTCACGTGCGGACGGGTGTTCACTCGCCGGGAGGAACGAGACGCGGGGAGTGGACATGATCGAGGGGCCGTACTTCGTGCTGACGGTGCTGGGGATCCTCGGGACCGGACTGGTCGCGGGGGTGTTCTGCGGGTTCTCCACGTTCGTGCTGAAAGGGCTGGCCGCGCTGGAGCCCGCGCGGGGCGTGGCCGCGATGCAGGCGGTCAACGTCGCCGCGGTGACCCCCGCCTTCATGGCCGTCTTCCTCGGCACGGCCGTGCTCTGCGCCGCGCTGGCACTGGTCACGCTCCTGCTGTGGCCGGCCGGGGGCGCGGTGGAGCTGCTGGTGGGGAGCGCGCTGTACCTGGCCGGTTCCTTCGGGGTCACGGCGGCCGCGAACGTGCCGCGCAACGAGAAGCTGGCCGCGCTGGAGGCGGGCACGCCGGAGGCCGCCGCGTACTGGCCGGCGTACGTCGGCGAGTGGACGAGGTGGAACCACGTCCGCACCGTCGCCTCGGCCGCCGCGACGCTCTCGTACGTGCTGGCCCTGACCTGACACCGGCCGGGGTCCGCCCACAGGCGCCGAGGGGCGGGCGGTGGTCTCCGCCCGCCCCTCGGCGGTACCTGGCGCCCCCTACCGGGGGACGCGTCAGGCCTTGCGGCCCACCGCCGCGTACCCGGGGATCACGTCGTCGTCCTGACCGGGCACCGGCTCGCCCAGTTCGGGGTGCCAGTCGGTCACCTGCGACACGCCGGGCTCGACGAGTTCGAGGCCGTCGAAGAAACGGGAGACCTCGTCGCGGGAGCGCAGGGCGAGGGTGATGCCGCCGGCCTTGTACGTCTCGGTCGCCGCCCTGGACTTCTCCGGGGTGAAGTCCCCCGACGCGTGGGAGACCACCAGGTGGCTGCCGGAGGGCAGCTCGGACATCAGCTGCTCCACCAGTTCGTAGGCGCCGTCCTCGTCGGGGACGAAGTGCAGCAGCGCGATGAGCGACAGGGCCACCGGCTGCCGGAAGTCCAGCACCTCCTTGGCCTGCGCGACGATGGTGGCCGGGTCCCGCACGTCCGCCTGCACGTACTCGGTGACGCCCTCGGGCGTACCGCGCAGCAGGGCCGCCGCGTGGGCCAGCACGATCGGGTCGTTGTCGCAGTAGACCACCCGGGCGTCGGGCGCGACCCGCTGGGCGACCTGGTGCAGGTTGGGCTCGGTCGGGATGCCCGTGCCGATGTCCAGGAACTGCCGCACCCCCTGCTCGGCCAGCCAGAGCGTGGCGCGGTGCATGAAGGCGCGGTTGACCCGGGCCAGCACCGGCGACCGCGGCTCCAGGGCGATCATCTTGCGGCCCAGTTCCTCGTCGACCGGATAGTTGTCCTTGCCGCCGAGGAACCAGTCGTACGTCCGCGCCGGATGCGGTCTGCTCGTGTCCAGGTTCAAGGGGCCCTGCCCGGTCATGGGGAACTCCGTAGATCTGTGGGGTGCGTGAGGTGCTCGGCGGTCGCACGGTGCCCGTCGGCCGGGCGCCGGCTGACGGGCACGTGCTGGCTGACGGTCAGATTCGACCAGTCATGTGCTCAATTCCAGTGCTGATTCAACAAAGTTGACTGAAACATCGGCGCTCCGGCCGACTGAAAAAGGGCTGTACGGCAACGGCATTTCTTACGACAGGCCTGACGGCGGCGGGCCCTACGACAGCAGGAAGTCGGCCACCCCCGCCTTCGCGCCCTGGATGAACGCGTTCATCTCGTCGGGCGTGTAGATCAGCGCGGGACCGTCCGGGTCGGTGGACTGGCGTACGGCGACCCTGCCGTCGGCGAGCTTCATCGCCTCCAGGCAGTTGCCGCCGTTGCCGCCGCTCCAGGGCTTGTGCCAGCCCTCACTGCCCAGTTCACGGGCGGGCATACCGTTGTAGACGGGAGAGTACGACTGATGCTCGATGCGGTTCATCGGTGCTCCTTGCGGAGATCCCGGAGGATCTCCTTCGTGCGTTGTGCTGTGGCGGCCTGTGCCGCCATGCGGTCCATGACCTCGAGGTGGGTCGCCACCTCGGAGCGCGCGTCCAGGTAGACGGCGCCGGTCAGGTACTCGCTGTAGACCATGTCGGGAAGTTCCGGCACGGCGAATCGGAACAGCACGAACGGCCCGTACGTGCCGGGATGCGGCCCCCGGTCGAAGGCCGCCACCTGCAGCGTCACATGGGACAGCTCGGTCGCCTCCAGCAGCCGGTCGAGCTGGGCGCGCATGACCTCAGGGCCGCCGACGGGGCGGCGCAGCGCGGTCTCGTCCATCACGATCCACAGCCGGGGCGCGTCCTGCCGGGTGACCAGTTCCTGGCGCTGCATGCGCAGGGCGACGTAGCGGTCGATGTCGTCGGGCCGGGTCTGGCCGAGGGCGCCGGCCTTCATGACACCCCGGGCGTACTCCTCGGTCTGGAGCAGTCCGGGCACGAAGTGGGGCTCGTACGAGCGGATGAGGCTCGCCGCGCCCTCCAGGCTCACGTACATCGAGAACCAGTTCGGCAGGATGTCGTGGTAGCGCTGCCACCAGCCGGGCCGGTTGGCCTCCTCGGCCAGCTGGACGAAGGACTCGGTCTCGTCGTCGGGAACGCCGTAGGCCTTCAGCAGCAGCTGGAGGTACGGGATCTTGAGGGCGACCTCGGCCGTCTCCATGCGGCGCACGGTGGCGGGCGCCACGCGCAGCACGCGGGCGGCGTCCTCACGCTTGAGGCCCGCCCGCTCCCGCAGGTCCAGCAGGCGCCGGCCGAGCACGACCTGGCCGACCGTCGGCGCGGACCGCGGTTCGCTCATCCCGTTCCTCCTCCCGGCCCGCCGGCACGGTCGTCGCCGCTCCCGGCAGTCGTGTGGCTGTTGTCCGCTTCCGGCACCGCCCGTGTGACTGCTCCCGACAGCCCTGCGGCGCCCGTCGGGAGCGTTCGGCATACCCGTGCGTGTTCGCGTGATCACCCGCGGAACACCTGTACGGAGGCCCAACTGGCGCCGCGAAACGTGCTGTTGGGAGCAGTGTGCCACGGCTGTTCAGAGAGTCGCACAGCACTCTGCAAATTTCAGAGTGACACTTGCCAAGTGTTCCTGGCGGGGCGATAGTGGCAAGCGTGATTCCGCCCGCGCCTTTAGGAACAGAAGCCGTCCCGGACCGGTCCGCGTCCGGGACGGAAGCCGAAGCGCGCCCCTCGCACGGCAGGAGATCCGGCGTGCGCCCCGAAGCGGCCGGTGAGCGCCGGTTCCGCTTCGAGCTGGTCGCGCATCCGGCGTCGGTCGCCCGGGCCCGGCGGCTGACGCGGGCCCGGCTGACGGGCTGGGCGCTGTGCGAGGACACCTGCGACACCGCCGCCCTGGTCGTCTCGGAGCTGGTCACCAACGCGATCGTGCACGCCGCCGGCGAGCGGGTCGTCTGCGAACTGCACGACACCGAGGAGCGGATGCGGATCGCCGTACGGGACGAGGGGTGCGCCCCGGGCACCCCGCGGCCCTCACCGCGGCGGCCCGAGGAGGAGCACGGGAGGGGACTGCTGCTCGTCGAGGCCGTGTGCCGGGCGTGGGGCGCCCACGAGGCGGGCGCCGGGCTGCTCGTCTGGGTCGACCTCCCCCGCTCCACCCGGACACCGCACCCCGCGGAGGGCACCCGTCCCGCGACCGCCCTCATCCCGGCGCAGTCGTCCCGTTCCGCACGATCGTCCCGCCGACCGGCGGAGACGATCCGGCCCGTGGAGCCCGCACGCCCTTCCGGCGCCGCGCCGCAGCCCGCGGACGGCACCGCCCCGCACACCGCGGCCCGCTCCGACCTCGGCTGGAGCGCGCGGAAGCCGCCGGCGGAGGACCGGGGCAACGGCACGCGCGCGCCCCGCGGAACGGGGGCGGAGTGGAAGTGAGGACCTCGGCCGGGACGTACCCGGTGACCCGTACGGCCGCGGTGGTGTGCCTGGACACCCTGATCCGCCTGCGCCGCGGACAGCGGGCCCCCGAGCCCGCCCGGCGCCTGACGCTGCCCGCGGGCATGACCGCCCCCATGGGCTGCGACGCGGTCGCGATCCCCGCGGACCTGGGACCGGAACTCATGGCGCGGCTGCCCCGCGTGGGATGCGTGTACGCCGACGGCACCCACTGGTGGTGGCTCGTGCCGGCCGACTCCGACTACGCCCTGCGGTGGCCCGCGGCAGCCGGTTACAGCACGGGTGCGCTGCTGCCGGACGCGCCGACCGCCCCGGACCTCGTCCACCGGCCGGCCGGGACGATCCCCTACACCCCGCCGATCCCGCTCTACCTGGCGCTGTGCCGGGTGACGGGGACGACACCCACCTGGTCGGAGCCGCTCACCGCGTGACCGGCCGACCGCCGGTCCTCACCGCGTGACCGGTCGGTCATCGGTCGTCCGCGGACCCACGGTCGCCGCCATGGCACGGGCCACCGCCCGGCCGGCGGACCACCGCTCCCACCTCGCTCCCACCGCTCCCCCACCACTGCTTCCCACGGCCCCCCGCCGCTTCGCACGGACGTACGGCGGCTCGCGCCCGGCGCACCCCCGGCCGGCCGACGCGAGACGGTCGTGCGCCCTGGTCGCCCGGTGTCCGCCCCGCCATAGTGGCCACCCCATGACCAGGGCACCTGACCAGGGAGGCCGATGGTGGGCACGGCGCACGATGCGGACGGACACGGCACCGGCACGCCACCTGGAAAGCGCGCGCGACGGGACCGCGCACCGGGACCCTCCGAGTCCGAGGTACTGCTCTTCGGCGGTCCGCTGCGCTACGACATGGGCTGGTCGCAGCACCAGGACGCGTTCCTGGAGCTGAACTTCCGGGCGATGGTGCGGCGGCTGCCGTCCCTGCTGGCGGTCGGCTTCCGGCTCGCCTGGCAGGCCGACCGGCGGGCCGCCCGCACCGTGCTGGCCGCCGAGATCGGCCAGGGCCTGGCCCAGGCGGTGAGCCTGCTGGCGGTCAACTCCGTACTGGCCCGGCTGCTGGCCGACGGCCCCGTCGAGGACCGCCTGCGGGACGCGGCACCCGTGCTCGTCGCGGTCGCCGTCGTCATGATGGTCGCCGCCCTGCTGCGGGCCGCCTCCACCTACGCCACCGGCCGGCTGGAGCCGCGGGTGGAGCGCGTGGCGACCGAGCAGTACCTGGAGTGCGCCGCGGCCGTGGAGCTGTCCGCGATCGAGGACCACGCCTTCCACAAGCTGCTGGACACCGCGAAGTGGGGCGCCCAGTCCGCCCGCCGCATGATCGCGTACTCCGCGCGCGTGGTGAACGCGCTGATCTCGCTCGTCGCGGCGGCCGGTGTCCTGACGGTGCTGCACCCGGCGCTGCTCCCGCTGCTCATCACCATGACGCTGCCCAGTGCCTGGAGCGCGCTGACGATCGCCCGGCGCCGCTACACGTCCTTCCACGCCTGGGTGCAGCACTCGCGCGCGGGACAGCTGATCGCCAGGCTGCTCACCGAGCCGGAGTCCGCGCCGGAGATCCGCGTGCACGGGGTCGGCCCGTTCCTGCTGCGCCACTACCGCGCGATGTCGGAGTCGGCGGAGGCCGAGCAGGCGCGGCTGGCCCGCCTCGCCGCGCGTACCGGGCTGATCGCGGCCTTCTGGACGGGCCTGGCCACGGTGGCCACGTACGCGACGCTGGGCGGCCTGCTGCTCACGGGCGCCATGGCGCTCTCCGTGGCGGCCACGGCGGTGATCGCGATCCGTACCGGGTCGGCGAGCCTCAACACGCTCGTCCTGGAGGTCAACTCGCTGCACGAGGAGGCCCTCTTCGTCGGCGACATGCAGCGCCTGTACGCGGAGGCGGACCAACGGGCGATCCCGGCCGGCGGCGACCCGCTGCCCGAGCGGCCCGCCGAGATCAGGCTGGAGGGCGTCACCTTCTCCTACCCCGGCAAGGCGGGCCGCCCCGCCCTCTCCGACGTCACCCTGAGCGTGCCCCTCGGCCGGATCGTCGCGCTCGTCGGGGAGAACGGCTCGGGCAAGACGACGCTGGTCAAACTGCTCGCCGGGCTGTACGAGCCGGACAGCGGCCGGATCCTGTGGGACGGCGTGGACGCGGCGCGGGCGGACCGGCACGAGCTCGCCGAGCGGATCGCGATGGTCGCCCAGGACTTCAAGCGGTGGCCGTTCACCGCCCGGGTGAACGTGGCGGTCGGCCGTCCCGCGGCGCCGCTGACCGAGGAGCGGCTCGCCTCCTCCGTCGCCGAGGCCGGCGCCGAGGAGGTGCTGGCCGATCTGCCGCGCGGCCTGGACACCCTGCTGGCGCGCGGGTTCAGCGGGGGACACGAGCTGTCGGGCGGCCAGTGGCAGCGGCTGGGCATCGCGCGGGCCGCCTACCGGCGGGGACAGATCCTGATCGTGGACGAGCCGACGGCCGCGCTCGACGCCCGGGCGGAGCTGGAGGTGTTCGAGAAGATCCGCGCCCTGGCGGGCACCGGCCAGACGGTCGTCCTCATCACGCACCGGCTGGCGTCGGTCCGCCACGCGGATCTGGTGCACGTCCTGGACCAGGGGCGGCTGGTGGAGTCCGGCACGCCGGACGAACTGCTCGCCGCGGGTGGCGTCTACGCGGAGCTGTACGCGTTGCAGGCGCGGCAGTTCACGGCGGAGGTACCGGTCAGGAGGCCGGCCGACGCCACCCGGTGATCATTCGGCGGTGTGCGCGCCACCGCGCTCACTCGATGGCGTCCGCCCCGCGGACGATCACCAGGAACGTGTCCGTGGCGAGGTCCATGACGACCTCCGCGGCCTGGCCCTCCAGGCGGCGCGCCTGCGCGAACTCCTCCGCCGGCCAGGACCCGCGCGGCCCGCCGGCGGGAAAGCGCTCCAGCACCGTTCTCCCGTTCACCCTCCACCTCCCTGTCAGGGGTGTACGCCCTGTCGCGGTGTACTCATAGAGTTAAACGCCCAGGACAGGGTGAAGGGCTCGCTGAGTGACGGGACTGAGACCTGGCTGACACCTGGTCAGCATCATGCATCACGCGGAGTCAGTGCACGGTCTCAATCCTCGTACTCGTCGTGGTAGCGGACACGGGGGCTGCCGGCCGGCGCACCCAGCTCGGACGCGCGCCCCTTGGGCTCCTCCCACTCCTCCTGCCGCCCCAGGGCGGTGAGGTCGAGGATGCTGGTCGTGGAGCCGAGCCCGTCCAGTCCGCGCCCGTACGTCGAGTACGTGTGGAAGACGCGGTCGCGGTCGCGCAGGAAGCAGCTCAGCCCCGGCCGTTCGACCGCTTCGCACCCGTCCGTTCCGAACGACACCTGGAAGTCCTGGTTGAAGTCGTTGGCGTACGACGAGTACCAGGGCACCGTCCACCCCATCCGGGCCTTGAACGGCAGGATCCGGGTGTACGGCGCCCGCGAGACCACGGCGAACTCGGTCCCCCGCGCGCGCAGGTGGGCGAGGTGGCCGATCTGGTCGAGGAACGCCGAGCAGCTGCGGCAGCCCGCCTCCCACTCCGGCGCGAACATGAAGTGGTACACGACGAGCTGGAACCGCCCGCGGAAGAGGTCGAGCAGGGTCGCCTTGCCGTCGCCGCCCTCGAAGACGTACTCCTTGTCGACCCCGACCATCGGCAGCCGCCGCCGCTCGGCGTTCACCTCGTCCCGCGCGCGCGTGGCGGCCTTCTCCCTCGTCAGCAGTTCCTCGCGCGCGGCGCGCCACTCGTCGCGCGAGACGATCCGCGGAAGTGTCATCGGTCCTCCTGGAACACGGTCTCCTGCGGGGTGGACCGGGCCCGGGGGCGGAACTCATCGGTGGGCGCGCGACTTTCTCCGCCGCTTCCCCGCGGGGCGTCTCACCGCTGGTTCCGCCGGGTGTCTCACTGCGGCGGCCTGTCGTAGTCCTGGATGCGCCTCCCGTGGCTGCGGTCGACCAGTGCGGGCAGCCGCCCGTTCAGCTCCCGCACGGTCTCCGGCACGTCGATGGTGAGGAGTTCACGGTCCCGCATGAGGACGCGGCCGTCGACGATCGTCGTGCTGACGTCACCGGGACGGACACTGTGCACCAGGGTGGCCGCGAGGTCGTGGACGGGCTGGGTGTGCGGTCCGCCCAGGTCCACCAGGACGATGTCGGCGCGCCGGCCGGCGGCGAGGCTGCCGACGCGGTCCCCCAGCCCGACGGTGCGCGCGCTCTGCAGCGTCGCGTGGTGCAGCGCCTGCCGCGAGGTCAGCCAGCGCGGGTCGCCCTCGGCCGCCTTCTGCACCAGCGAGGTGAGCGCCGTCGCCTGCCACATGTCGAGGGAGTTGTTGGAGGCGGCGCCGTCCGTGGCGAGCCCGACGGGGACGCCGATGCCGCGCAGGGCCCGTACCGGCGTGGTGGACCAGGCGAACTTGAGGTAGCCGCGGGGCGCGGTGGCCACCGCGACGGGTCCGCCGGCGCGCTCCAGCACGGGCAGGTCGCGCTCGACGATGCCGGTGCCGTGGGCGATCAGGACCCCCGCCGGGAGGTCGAGGAGCCCGGTCCGCTCCAGCACCTCGACGGGTGTCACGCCGTGCCGGGCGAGGCTGTTGTCGGTCTGCTCACGGCTCTCCGCGGCGTGCAGGTGGACGGGCAGGCCGTGCTCGCGCGCCAGGCCGGCGGTCGCGGCGAGGTCGGCGTCGTCGACGGTGTAGGGGGCGTGCGGGGTGAGCGCGGTGGTGATGCGCCCCCCGGCCGCGCCCCGGTACCGCAGGGCGAACTCCAGCGACGCCGCCCGGCCCGCCGGTCCCTGCGAGGAGAAGAACGCCTCCCCCAGGTGCGCGCGCAGACCGCTCTCCTCGGTGACGGCGGCGACCTGGTCCATCGCGAAGTAGTGGTCGGCGAAGCAGGTCACCCCGCCGCGGATCATCTCCGCGCAGGCGAGCCGCGTGCCCAGCTCCACGTCCTTCGGCGTGAGGTTGGACTCGATCGGCCAGACGACGTCGTCGAACCACTCGCGGGCCGGCAGGTCCTCGGCGACGCCCCGCAGGGCCACCATCGCCGCGTGCGAATGGCAGTTGATCAGGCCGGGCACGGCGACCTGTCCGCGGGCGTCGATGTGCTGGGTGGCCGCGAGCGGTACGCGGACCTCCCCGGCCGGGCCGACGCGGTCGATGCACCCGCCCCGTACGACGATCACGGCGTCCTCGACGAACCCGACCCGCTCCTCCTCGTCGTGCACGAGGGCCGTGCACCCGGTGATGACGAGATCGGCGGGCGACTCCGACGGCGCCTGCGGCTGCGGCTGCATGTGTGTCCGCGCCTGCGTCCGTGTCTGCCGCGTCGTCGCGGGGGGCGTCATGCGGTCACGGTACGGCGGGGCCGTGTCCCCGGGAAGGCGGGCACGTGAACCGGGGAGCAGAAACGATTCTCACCGCATCCGGCCCCCACCCCGTCCCCGCGCCGGGCCGCTCACCCGGCCCGGCGCAGACTCGAGGACTTCTTCCGGTCCTCCGACGCCCCC
Organism: Streptomyces sp. CRN 30; assembly: GCF_034105845.1. Lineage (NCBI taxonomy): Bacteria > Bacillati > Actinomycetota > Actinomycetes > Kitasatosporales > Streptomycetaceae > Streptomyces > Streptomyces sp. CRN 30. Next base: position 18,767 of record NZ_JAVRHI010000219.1, read on the forward strand.
TCACCGCCGCCGCCCAGGCCGATCCGCCGGCGCCGTTCCCGGAGCTCGTTCAGGAGGGAGTCGATCCCCCGGGTGTACGCCGGTACGAGTCGCCCCTCGTCGTCGAGGTGGACGGCGCACGCGGTGGTGGTGTCGACCAGGCGTTCGAGGGTCGCGGCGACCTCGTCCGCGCCCTTCGCGCGCCGGGCCACGGTGGGCAGCTCGGCGGCGGCCAGGTCGATCGCCGCACGGGCCTCGGCGAGCGTGCGGTAGGCCTCACGGCGCAGCACCCACCGGCGGGCGCGGTCGTCCGACCCGCCCAGCACATGGCGGAGGTAGGCGTCGGCCGCGTCCGTCGCCCGCTCCAGCCGGGCCCGGACGCCCCCGCCGTGCTGCCCGGGCACCGGCAGGTGGCCGACGATCAGGACGATCGCGCAGGCCAGCAGCGTCTCGCCGATACGGCTCACGGTGGCCTCCGGCGATCCGCCGAGGTCCACCAGGGCGAGCACGATCACGGTGGCCACCGCGGTCATGGCGGCGAAGTGCCGCAGCGCGACCGGGATCAGCGCGCCGCTGACGGCGACGAGCGCGACCAGCCCCGTCGGCCACGGCAGCAGGGCGGCGCACCCGGCGAAGACGGCGGCGCCCAGCACGGTGCCGGCGGCCCGGCTCAGCACCCGGGACACGAGCGGCCCGAGGTCGGGCTTGACGAGGAAGACGGCCGTGACCGGCATCCAGTACCAGTGCGTGTGGTGCAGCGCCTGTGCCACCGCGGCGCTCACCCCGTAGGACACGGCGACCCGCATGCCGTACTCCCGTCCGCCCGGACCGGCGGCGGCGCGGACGAAGTCCTTGGCGGTACGGGCCCGGCGGTGCAGCCCGTGCTGGAAACCGTGGTGACGGCTCTCGTCCGGCCGGTCGAACACCTCGGCGGCGCGCAGCAGGGCGTCGTCCAGGGCCCGCAGCCCGGGCGCGTGGCGGGCCGGCGCGGGCAGGGGGCCCGTGTGCCCGCCCGCCCGTACGGCGGCGGCGAGGCGCCGCGGCCCCTCCGCGGCCCGCCCCGGCAGGACGTCCCCGGCCCAGGCGAGCGCGGTCGCCGCCTCGGCGAGCGGGAGCGCGGCGGCGTACTGGGCGTGCAG
>NZ_JAVRHI010000220.1:0-9253 GCF_034105845.1 Streptomyces sp. CRN 30
GCGACAAGCCCGGGAGGCACGATTCATGAGTGAGCGAGCTCTTCGCGGCACGCGCCTCGTGGTGACCAGCTACGAGACGGACCGCGGCATCGACCTGGCCCCGCGCCAGGCCGTGGAGTACGCATGCGAGAAGGGGCACCGCTTCGAGATGCCCTTCTCGGTCGAGGCGGAGATCCCGCCGGAGTGGGAGTGCAAGGTCTGCGGGGCCCCAGCGCTCCTGGTGGACGGCGACGGCCCCGAGGAGAAGAAGGCCAAGCCCGCGCGTACGCACTGGGACATGCTGATGGAGCGGCGCACGCGCGAGGAGCTCGAAGAGGTCCTCGAGGAGCGCCTGGCCGTCCTCCGCTCCGGCGCGATGAACATCGCGGTACATCCACGGGACAGCCGCAAGTCCGCCTGATCCGCTTCTCGGGGGTCGGGTGGCACGCACAACAGCGCAGTCGAAGGACCGCGGGTGCCGTACGTGAGTTCCACGTACGGCACCCGCGGTCTTTTCGTGCGTGCGCCTGTGCGGTCGGGCCCGTGGCGCGTCGTCGGCGGGCCGCCCCCTCGGCGGGAGCGGCCCCGGCCGCTCAGCGGCTGAGCGGCGGACGCGGATCCTGGGGGGCGCCGCCGGGGCCACCGGCGTCGTCCCTGATGACCTCTCCCTGGACGACCTTGCCGTCCGGGCGGTGCATGCGGGCCTGCTGGAAGACGGTGCCGAGGTCGCCGTGGGCCGCCTCACGCAGCTTGCGCTCGAACGTGCGCTCGGCGTACCGGCTCAGGGCCTTCTGCACCGGCGGGACCAACAGCACCAGACCCACCGCGTCCGAGGCCAGGCCCGGCAGCATGAGCAGCAGGCCGCCCAGCATCAGGAAGCCGTTGCCGTCGCTCCTGCCGCCCGTGGGGGCCGTGCCGGACTGCTGCTGTTGCAGGGTCTCGGTCAGGTTGCGGAAGGCACGGCGCCCGGCCCGCTTGACCACCACGGAGCCGAGGACGAACCCGGCGACCAGCAGCAGGAAGACGGCGAAGCCACTGGCCGCCCCCGCGACCAGCGAGAGCAGCCAGATCTCCAGCACCAGCCACGCGGCCAGGCTCAGCGGCAGGATCGTGCGCAGCCGGGAGCGCCGCGGCCGTGCGGGGTGGGCAGAGGTCGTCACGCCAGTCGTCATGCCTCCAGTGTGCCCGGAGCGGGCTCAGCGCGGCATAAGGGGCTGATCAGGGACTACCGCCCGGCTCGGGTTCCGCCGGCTTCGGCCGGTTCAACGCCTTGCCGGCCTTGCCGACCCGCTCCCCCACGCCCCAGGCGGTGACCCGCCACAGGGCCTCCACCAGGATGTCACGGCTCATCTTGGAATCGCCCAGCTCGCGCTCGACGAAGGTGATGGGCACCTCGACGACGTGGTAGCCGGCCTTGATCGCCCGGCGGGCGAGGTCGACCTGGAAGCAGTAGCCCTGGGAGGCGACCTCGTCGAGGCCGAGGCCTTCGAGGGTCTCGCGGCGGAAGGCCCGGAAGCCGCCGGTGACGTCGCGGATCGGCACGTCGAGCAGGACGCGCGAGTAGAGGCTGCCCCCGCGGGAGATGAACTCGCGGGACTTCGGCCAGTTGACCACCCGTCCGCCCGGCACCCAGCGGGAGCCGAGGACGAGGTCGGCGCCCTTCAGCGCGGTCAGCAGGCGGGGCAGTTCCTCGGGCTGGTGCGAGCCGTCGGCGTCCATCTCGATCAGGACGCCGTAGTCGTGCTCCATGCCCCAGCGGAAGCCCGCGAGGTACGCGGCGCCGAGCCCTTCCTTGCCCTTGCGGTGCAGCACGTGCACGTGCTCGTCCTCGGCGGCCAGCTCGTCGGCGAGCTTGCCCGTGCCGTCGGGGCTGTTGTCGTCGGCCACCAGGACGTGGGCGTCGGGCACCGCCGCCCGTACCCGGCCGACGATCTTCTTGATGTTCTCCGCCTCGTCATAGGTCGGAATGATCACCAAGGCCGTGCCGAGCGGGCCGAACTGCCGCCCCTGGGCTGGTGCCGCGAGGGTCCCGTCGCCGTCGTTCACTGCTGCCCCTTCATGTCCATACGCAGGGGTCCACCATAGTGGGCACGGCCTGCGTCGACGTGGCAGCACGTACGTACGGGGGTGTCGGCCACGCACAAGGGGGCCGGAACCCGCCCGGCGGACGCGCAATGCCCGAAAAATACGCTGGCCCGGGGGCCGGACGCCGTCGCGCCGCGAAGGGGGCCCGGCACCCTTCGGGCCGACCTGGGACCCGCCGGCTGCGGGCCGACCGAGGGCCGTTGTCTACTGGGCGTCCGGGCCCCACCAGGGTCGCACCAAGCCGACCGGACGGACCCCTCCCCTCGTCGGCCGCCGACGCTGGGCCTGGCTCCCAGTGGCGGCGCGCCGGCACGGCGCACCACCCCTGACCCAGCGGCGCTGGAGGCGACCACGCGGAGGCCGCCCGGTCGGAGGTCCTGTGGTGGACCCGGCCGAACCTACCGGCCCCCCGCCGTCGGCTGTCAACAGTCCACCGCGGCGCCGCGTCCGCCGCGCCCGGCCGGCCGCATCCGCACACCCGCAGGTGGCGCGACCGGTCGCGGGCGGCGCCGGGAGCCGCACCGTACGGGGAGATCACTCACCCGGCCGCACGAACACCGTCCGTCCGCCCACGACGGTGCGCAGACACACCGGCAGCCCCTGCCCCGGGCGCAGGTCGGGCAGCCCCGGGGTGCCCGAACGCGGGTCCGTCGACCAGCGGGCGACCCGGTCGTCGGGCGCCTGCACCACGAGGGCGTCGGTGCGCCACACGGCGTAGTCCGCGGGCGCTCCCGGGACGAGGACGCCCGCGTCGTCCCGGCCGATCGCCCGCCAGCCGCCCCGGGTGTGCGCGGTGAACGCGGCGCGCACGGACACCCGGTGCTCCGGGGTCCGGTGGAAGGCCGCCGCGCGGACCGTGCCCCACGGGTCCAGGGGCGTGACGGGGCTGTCGGAGCCGAACGCGAGCGGGACCCCGGCGCGCAGCAGGGCCGCGAACGGGTTGAGCGTCCGGGCCCGCTCCGCGCCCAGCCGCCGGGCGTACATGCCGTCCTCGCCGCCCCACAGGGCGTCGAAGGCGGGCTGCACGGAGGCGGTGAGCCCCAGTTCGGCGAAGGCCGCGACGGTCTCGGGGGTGAGCATCTCGGCGTGCTCGATGCGGTGCCGGGCGGCGCGGACCCGGGCGAGGCCGACCTTGTCGGCGGCGGCGCGCACCCCCGCCACGACGGTGGTCACGGCGGCGTCCCCGATGGCGTGGAAGCCCGCCTGGAGGCCCGCCTCGGTGCAGGCGACGACGTGGGCGGCGACGGCCGCGGCGTCCAGGTGTGCGGTGCCGGTGCGGGCGGCGGCGCTGTCGGCGTACGGCTCGTGCAGGCAGGCGGTGTGCGAGCCGAGCGCGCCGTCGACGAAGAGGTCGCCCGCGGCGCCGGCCGCACCCAGTTCCCGGGCCCGCGCCACGCCCTCGACACCCTGCTCGGCCCAGTACCCGACGACGCGCGGGCCGGGCTCCTCGGCGGCGAGCCGCAGCAGGGCGGTGAGGTCGTCCGCCGAGGAGATCTCCGGGCCGGCGCACTCGTGGACGGAGCCGATGCCGAGGGAGGCGGCGTGGGCGAGCGCGGCGCGCTGGGCCTCGGCCCGCCGGGCGGGGGTGACGGAGCCCAGCGCGGCGGCGCGTACGGCGTGGTGGGCGTCGCCGGTCAGCGGGCCGTCCGGGAAGCCGGGGCCGCCCGGGACCAGGTCGAGCAGCGCACTGGTGACGACCGCCGAGTGGACGTCGATCCGGCTCAGGTAGAGCGGGCGGCCGCCGGTGGCCGCGTCGAGCTCGGCGCGCGCCGGGGGACGGCCCTCCGGCCAGCGGGAGGCGTCCCATCCGTGGCCGAGGAGCACCCGGTCCGCCGGGCGGGCCGCGGCGTACGCACGGACGAGGGCGAGGGCGGCCTCCAGGGAGGGCGCGTCGGAGAGGTCGAGGCCGGTCAGCGCCAGGCCCGTGGCCGTGGTGTGCACGTGGGCGTCGGTGAAGGCCGGGGTGACCAGGGCGCCGTCCAGGTCGATCACCTCGGCGACGCCGTCCGCGAAGGCGTCGGCCGCGCCTTCGGAACCGACCCAGGCGATCTGGCCGCGCTCCACCACCATCGCGGTGGCGAAGGGGTCGGCGGGGCTGTGGACTTCTCCACCGCGCAGCAGCACGGTGTCCGACGGGGCGGTGCTCTCACTCATGGGCAACAGTCTCGCGCCTCGCCGCCGGTGCCCCGCGCGCGGGTGGGCCGGAACGAGCGCTCAGACGCGCGGCGGCCTGGCCTCGTACGGCGTCGACAGCACCACCGTGGTGCGCGTCGACACGCCCGCCAGCGAGCGCAGCCGGGCCAGCAGCTCCTCCAGCTCGTGCGGGGTGGCGACGCGCACCTTGAGGATGTAGTTCTCGTCGCCCGCGACGCTGTGGCACGCCTCGATCTCCGGGACGCCGGCGAGGCGCTCGGCGATGTCGTCGGGGGCGCTGGGGTCGAACGGTTTCACCGAGATGAACGCGGTCAGCGGCAGCCCGACGGCCTCCGGGTCGACGACCGCGGCGTACCCGCGGATGACCCCGCGCTGCTCCAGCCGGCGCACCCGCTGGTGCACGGCGGACGTGGACAGGCCCGTCGCCTTGCCCAGGTCGGTGTAGCTCATCCGCCCGTCCGCGACGAGCAGCTGCACGATCTGTCGGTCCAGCTCCTCCATGGCACGAGAACCTACAGGGCGCGTGATCCCCTCGGATACCTGGCAGTGCAGGTCATAGCCGGTTCGTGACGCGGCGGCTCCGGCCGCCCGGGACCTACGTGTGACCAACGCCACAGTGCAGGAACAGGTTTCGTGATGTTCTTGTGATTACCGCGTGGAGTGGACGGGAAGTGCTTGGTGTGGTCGAGGCCGCAGCGCCTGACGGCCCAGCACGAGGGGGAGTAACCCATGCAGAAGTCCAAGCGTCCCGGTCGTACCGCGCCCAAGCGCCCGTACCTGGTCGTCGAGCCCGAGCCGGAGGGCGTCGAACCCGACGACGAGCCCGACGCGTACGACACCTTCGAGATGTACCGGGTGATCTGCCCGGACTGCGCCCAGTCCATCGCGCTCCTCGCCGACGAGGAGGTCCTGCCGGAGCACGCGCTGTGCGCCTCGCCGTGGAACCCGTTCGGGCTCACGGTCTGCGCCGGTACGGGCCGCGCGGCGGCCGACGCCCGCTCCGCGGACGAGTCCGAGGAGCTCCAGGAGCAGGACACCGCCCTCCTGCTGACGCTCCCCCAGGGGCTCGACTGGCGCACCCAGCCCTTCTCGCACGTCGGTGGCCCCGGCTCGCGCCCGGTGCGGATGCCGGCCCTGCGCCGGGCCGCCTGACCGCCGGGCCGAGCGCGGCTCCCGCCCGGCCCGCCCCTCCCCGATTCCGTACCGCGCCATGGCACGCGTCCGCCGTGGCGCCCGGCCGGTGCGTCCCGGTGCGGTGGCGGTACGGCGGCCGATGAACCGTCGGCCGGACCCCCGTCCGGGTCGGCCGTGGACACAGGCTCGAATCCCGGGGCCGGTGACCGCGCCGCCGATACGCGCGTTGTCCCGGTATGACCCCCACTTCTTCGATGGCCGGGCGTCCCCTCCACATCACCGTCCCGGCGTCGTCCGCGGGATCGGCTCCCCGGCGTCCGGGCCGGCCGCAGCAGGACCCGCCCATCTACCTCGCCATGATGCGCAGCTGGGCGGAGCGCGGCCGTACGCTGCCGGGGCGCCACGACGCGGAATGGGCCCGCCTCGCGACACCTCCGCAGGACGGCGACGCGCTCACGCCGCCGCAGGACCCGTTCGGGCCCGGTGCCCTCAGCGGGACTCGGGTCCCACGAGGTGACGGGCGATGACCATCCGCTGGATCTGATTGGTGCCCTCGACGATCTGCAGCACCTTGGCCTCGCGCATGTACCGCTCGACCGGGAAGTCCGTCGTGTACCCGTACCCGCCGAGGACCTGGACGGCGTCCGTGGTCACCTTCATCGCGGCGTCCGTGCAGTACAGCTTCGCCATGGCGGCCGGCTTGGAGAACGGCAGGCCCGCGTCCCGCAGCCGTGCCGCGGCCAGGTACAGCGCCCGGCCCGCCTCGACCTGGGTCGCCATGTCGGCCAGCAGGAAGCGCAGCCCCTGGAAGTCGGAGACCGGCCGCCCGAACTGCTGCCGCCCGGTGGCGTACGCGACCGCCTCGTCGAGCGCCGCCTGCGCCAGGCCGATCGCGCAGGCCGCGATGCCGAGCCGCCCGGAGTCGAGCGCGGACAGGGCGATCGCGAACCCCTGCCCCTCCTCCCCGATGCGCCACTCGTCGGGGACCCGCACCGCGTCGAAGTGGACCTGCGCGGTGGGCGAGCCCTTCATGCCCATCTTCTTCTCGGGCGCCGCGGCGCTCAGCCCCGGCGCGTCCCCGGGCACCAGGAAGGCCGTGATGCCGCGGGGCCCCTCGGCGCCCGTTCGCGCCATGACCGTGTAGAAGTCGGCGATCCCGCCGTGCGTGATCCAGGCCTTGGTGCCGTCCAGGAGCCAGTCCGCCCCCTGCTCGGCCCCGCCCGCGGCGCCCCCGTCCACCCGCACCGCCTTGGTGCGCAGGGAGGCGGCGTCCGAGCCCGAGGCCGGTTCGGACAGGCAGTAGGCGCCCAGCAGTCCGCCGCCGAGCATCGCGGGCAGGCGCTCGACCTGCTGCTGCTTGGTGCCGAAGGTAGCGAGCGCGTGGCAGGACAGGGAGTGCACGCTGACGCCGAGGCCCACCGTGAGACGGGCCGCGGCCAGCTCCTCCAGGACCTGGAGGTAGACCTCGTAGGGCTGCTCACCGCCGCCGTGCTCGGCGCCGTAGGGCAGACCGAGCAGGCCCGACTCCGAGAGCAGGTGGAAGACCTCCCGTGGGAAGCGGCCGGCTTCCTCGTCCTCGGCCGCCCGCGGGGCGATCTCCCGCCGGGCGATGTCGCGGACGAGCGCGATCAGCTCCCGGGCCTCGTCCGTGGGCAGCTGACGGTCCACCGGCGGTGCGGCGCGGTCGGGCATGGCGACGCTCTCCTCCCTGTTCGGGGCGTTCCGGCGGACGCGCACCGGGATGAGGGGCGCCACCGGGTCTCACGGGCCACAGCCGACAACACCCCTTCCGGGTCACGGAAGCTGCTGGTCAGCGGCCTTGGCGGTTGGAGTATGCCCGTTCGCGGACAGCGCGTCACCGGTTAACGAGCGTTTATTAGGACACAATTCGAGAACCGGGGGCGTCACCGGGGGAGCGTCAGGAGTCGCGGCGCGCGGGGTGCGGGGCGAGATGGGCGGGTTCGAGTTCCTCGATGGCGCGCATCGTGCCGCCCAGCGTCCTCACCAGCAGCTCCCGCACGGCGTCCCGGGACAGCGCGGGGCGGTCGATCCAGTCCAGGGTGGCGCCCTCGACGCCGCACACCCACCCGGGGAGTCCCATGCGGGGCAGGGCCGCGATGTCGCGCCGGCCGTACGTCCCCTCGGCAACGATCGCGACGATCGTCTCGCGCACCCCGTCCCGGATGGCCTGCACCCGGGTGCCGAAGCCGGCGCCACCGCTGACGATGGTGCGGTACGCCGCCTGATCGTGCTCCGCGTAGCACAGGTAGCCGTCGACGGTGCGATGCACGCGCGGCGGCGTCCGGGTCAGAGCAGGCCGAGCTGGGTGACCAGCATCGCGAGCACCACGACGAGGGTCCAGCCCAGGACGTGCTCGAGGACGGCGGGGCCGTCGTCCCGGGGGCCGCCGGTACGGGCGCGGGTGGCGGTGGCAGATGTCGCGGTCATGGCTTCTCGCAGGTCTCGGTCTCGGCGCGTGGTGGGCTCCCCCGCCCTCGCGTCCACCTTGCCATCGGACGCGGTGTCCACCGCGGAGACGTTGCTCACACGGGTGCGGTCCCCGGGCGTACCGGGGACCGCACCCGACGGCGGACGGGACGGTGTCAGCACACCACGCCCACCGCCGCCAGCGCCTTGCGCTGCCGGGCGGTCGGGCGCGCCGGGAAGTACAGGTAGCAGACCCCGCCGGATCCGGAGGCGACCTTGCCGGCGGCGTTGTAGCGCTTGGTCCTGAGCCAGACGTTCTCGAACTCGCGCCGCCGGTAGACCCGGCGCACCGCCGCGTTGCTCGGGGAGGCCGGGTCGTTGGCGATCACGTCACCGCCGGCCGTGAAGCCGATCACGGTCATCAGGTGGCCCGCCGTGCCGTAGCCCGCCCCGGTCAGCTCGGCGGCGAGGAAGGACTGCGAGGTGATGACCGGGACGCCGGCCTCGATCAGCGTCTCCACGTCGGTGAGCGAGCGCAGTCGCGTGACCACCCCGCGCAGGTCGTCGTACGTGGCGGCGTACGCGGCGTTGAAGGGCCAGTTCCCGCAGCCGTCGTACTGGTAGTCGTAGGTGGACCGGGCCGCGTGGCACACCTGCGGGTCCGAGTACTTCGGGTCGACCCAGGCCAGGTCCGCCGCGGTCGGCCGCCGTCCCCAGTACTCGATGATCATCTGCGAGGAGGTGGGGCTGCACCAGGCCTCGCCGCCGTTGTCGTACTCGGGGTAGCGGCCCGCGTGGACCTCCTGCGAGTAGCGCGGGACGGCTAGTTCCTTCGCGAGCCGGGCGGTGGAGGCCGGGACGGTGAAGCGGTCCGGGACGTCGGACCCCATCGCGCCGAACCGCCACACGGTGGGGGTCAGCCCGCTGCCGGGGCGGCGGTACAGGGTCAGCCGCAGGCGGTACGCGGCGAACCGCAGCCCCGAGGCCGGGGCGTCGATCGCGAGGGCGTCCGTGAAGACGCTGCTCCTGCCGTCGCCCTGGCCGTCGACGGAGGAGCGCCGGATGTCCTGTTCGCCGGCCGCCCACCGGCCCATCACGTACCAGGGCGTGTCGGCGCCGTCGGAGTACGTGCCCCGCAGCTCGGCCTGGAGCCAGGTGCCGGCCGGGGTGTGGGCGTTCCAGGACGCGATGGCCTCGGTGGCGGGGACGGTGAGCCGGTGCGCGGGGGACGTCCAGGTGGCGTACTCCCAGGTGGAGGTGGTGCCGGTGTGCGGGTCGGCGTAGTCGGTGGTGCCGGCCGGCCGGTCGATCACCAGGCCGGGACGGACGCCGGCCTCCGCGCGCGTGCCCTGCGCGGTGCCGCCCTGCCAGTCCGCGTGCGTGGTCCAGGCGCGGTTGTCCACGGTCTGTCCGGGGCCGTCGGGGGCGCGTCCCGGCGCACCGCCGAAGGCGGTGGGCGTGGCGGCCCGGGTGG